>JAZQIN010000028.1:0-2307 GCA_045541155.1 Faecousia sp. | reverse complement strand
CGGAGCTGGGGAAACCAGCTCCGGTTTGTCATGCAAAAGAATTAGCCGTTGGCGCGCATCTGAGCGAAGCACTCGCTGCAGAACACGGGACGGTCGGACTTGGGCTCGAAGGGAACCTTAGCCTCGCCGCCGCAACGGGCGCAGGTAGCGGTGAAGAACTCACGGGGGCCACGGGTGGCGTTCTTGCGAGCGTCACGGCAAGCCTTGCAACGCTGGGGCTCATTCTGGAAGCCACGCTCAGCGTAGAACTCCTGCTCACCGGCGGTGAACACGAACTCATTGCCGCACTCTTTGCAAACCAAATTCTTATCTTCGTACATTGATTTTACCTCTCTTCGGTTAGATAATGCCCCGTGAAAGCCCACATTGTTATCTGGTCGTAACGCAGGGTATGATGAAATATGTGGCATTGCCACGAGATGCATTATACACAAGCGTTTTCCATTTGTCAATCCTTTATGAAAATATTTATTGATTTTTTTGTAGTTTTATGCAACTTTCCAACAATCATCCCATATCAAAGGACGTTTGTCCTTCGTAGGGGATATGCAGGTGGTCGTAGGCCAGTGGTGTGACGCACCGTCCACGGGGTGTCCGGGTCAAAAAGCCCAGCTGCATCAAATACGGCTCGTATACATCCTCCAGCGTTACCGCCTCCTCACCGATGGTAGCCGCCAGCGTCTCCAGTCCCACCGGACCGCCGGAATAATTTCGGATGATGGCCGTCAGCATTCGCCGGTCGATGGCATCCAGACCCAGCGCATCCACCTCCAACCGCTGCAGCGCAAGGTCTGCGGCCTCCTTGGTGATGACTCCGTCGCACATAATCTGGGCGAAATCCCGAACCCGGCGCAGAAATCGGTTAGCGATTCGAGGCGTGCCGCGGCTGCGAGATGCAATCTCCAGCGCTCCCTTGGGATCGATCTCCATCCCCAGAATGGTGGCAGATCGGGTGACGATTCTCGCCAGCTCCTCCGGGGTGTACAGCTCCAGTCGCAGCGACACGCCGAATCGGTCACGAAGCGGCGCGGAAAGCTGTCCGGCTCGGGTGGTGGCACCCACCAGCGTGAATTTCGGCAAATCCAGCCGGATGGAATTAGCACTGGGTCCTTTGCCCACGATGATGTCGAGGGCAAAATCCTCCAGGGCAGGATACAGTATCTCCTCCACCACCCGGTTCAAGCGGTGGATCTCATCAATGAACAGGATGTCGCCGGGGTTCAGATTGGTCAGCAGTGCCGCCAAATCGCCAGGCTTTTCGATTGCTGGACCGGAGGTGACTCGGATGTTCACGCCCATTTCGTTGGCGATGACACCGGCGAGCGTGGTTTTGCCCAGGCCCGGAGGGCCATACAGCAGGGTATGATCCAACGGCTCCCCACGGCGGCGTGCCGCTTCAATATAAATAGACAGGTTTCCCTTGGCCTTCTCCTGGCCGGTGTAATCACTAAGTAGCTTCGGCCGCAGGCCAATCTCGCCTGCATCCTGCGGCGCGTAGACCGGACTAATCAGAGGGGCATCCAGTTCCTGAGAGAATTCTAAACTCATAAATTATCCTTTCATCACCATAGCACGGAGGGCGTAGCGGACCATCTCCTCGGTGCTGGCAGAGGCATCCACACCCTTGAGGGCAGAATGGATTTCGGCAGGAGAATAACCCAACTCCTGTAAGGCCGCATGAGCCATAAATTTATTTCCCTTGTCCACAGGCTCGACTACCGAAGGACCAGAGAAATCCAGCTCCACAGCGCCACCGCCCACCTTATCCTTCAGCTCCAGAATGATACGCTGGGCAATCTTCTTGCCCACACCCTGAGCGGCAGTCAACAGCTTTTCGTCGCCGGTCATAACCGCCAATGTAAAATTCTGAGGGCCACCGGCGGACAAGATCGCCATCGCCGCTTTCGGGCCAACGCCGGTGACGGAGGTCAGCAGTTCAAAGCAACGCTGCTCCTCCTTGCTGATGAAACCGTATAAATCGAAAGCATCCTCACGGATGGATTCGGTGATGTACAGACGGGCAGACTGGTTCAGCTTCAGCTGTCCGGCGGTATAGGCCGTGACCCGACAGCCGTAGCCCACGCCGCCGCAGTCCACCACTGCCAGCCCAGGCTCCAGAACCGTCACAGGCCCGGAAACATAATATAGCATAATACCACTCCTGCGGTAAATTATCGTTTAGCGGCGTAAGATTGCTCCGCACCAAACTTGGCTCTCCCTCTGGGAGAGCTGGCAAAAATCTTTGATTTTTGACTGAGAGGGTGTCAAAACAATGATAGGACACCCTCTCCGCCCAGTGTGCGCACT
>JAZQIN010000027.1:0-5145 GCA_045541155.1 Faecousia sp. | reverse complement strand
AATAATTTGCTCTTAGCATTTATTACTCAAGAATTTTCGTTGGCTTAAATTCGATTTTACTCGAAACTTAAACAATCCATTATAATTGTCCAAGGTGTTCATTTCGTCTTTGCGTTATTCAATTTACAAGGTACAGCCGCTCGCCGTAGCGAACTTTTATATATTAGCAGATGAACTTCATTTTGTCAAGAGGTTTTTTCTCTTTTTTGAAGTTTTTTCTGCTTGCTGACCTCCCGGCGGTTGCCGTTCATCAGACAGCTTGCATATTCTAGCACGGGCACCTCAAAATGTCAAGCATTATTTTTCATTTTTTCGATTTTATTTTTCTTGCCCGTCTGAAGGGTATTTTATCCACTTTTTTCTGGATGTATACCTTATTTTAATATATAATATAATTATCTTTTTTGTTATGTAAGATTTACCCTTCAGAATGTGTTTATATAGATGAGGAGGTGGTGTTATGGAGGATAGAAAAATCCTGCAGCTACTTTGGCAACGAGCGGAATCCGCAATTGCGGCACTGGCAGATCGGTTTGGACACCGGCTGTATTCTACCGCACTGAATCTTGTCAGCGACCCACAGGATGCGGAGGAATGCGTCAATGATACATACATGGCAATTTGGAACGCCATCCCACCTAAACAGCCATATCCTCTGGCTCCTTACGTTTACCGCACCGGACGGAACATCGCTCTGAACCGGCTCCGGGCCAACCGCGCCCAAAAGCGCAGCGTCTACGACCTTTCTCTGGACGAGCTGGAAGGATGCATCCCAGCCCCCTGCCTGGAGGACAGTCGAGCTCTGGGACAGGCCATGAACAGCTATCTCAGCACCATCAACAAATCCAGCCGCATCATCTTCTTGCGGCGGTACTGGTTTGGAGACTCCGTCAAAGACATCGCCCGGAGCCTGAACATGACCGAAAACGCCGTTTCCGTCCGGCTGAGCCGGACCAGAGACGGACTGAAGGAATATCTAATGAAGGAGGGTTATCTATGAACGAAAACTTGGACGAAGCATTGAATCAAATCAGCGACGAGCACATCAGCGAGGCGACGCGGCGCAAAAGTCGTAAGCACTTCTTTTTTGCATCGGTGGCAGCCTTGTTGGCGGTGGTGATCGGATGGACGGCAGTGTGGTATGATTGGAATCAGAACGGCGACCCGACCGTTCCGATTATTCTGGAAACAGACCCCACCACCCCTACGAAACCTTCCGATTCCACGGTTTCCACTATTCCGACCACTCCCGTAAATCCACCAGACCCTGCCCCTCCCGTGATAGTTCCTTTAACCGGGCAGGTTGCGCAGCCGACTTATCCAAGAATGGTAAGCCATCCTGCTTTGCATGATGGTGTCAGCTGGGAAGAATACCACGCCGACCAGCATAACCAGCATAACCAGCCGGAGGGGTACGCCGACACCTTGACCCCCTTCTTTAAAGAAAGCATTGCCGGTTTTTTGCGAGACAGCAACTCCACCTGTTCCCCTCTGAATGTCTACATGGCACTGGCCATGCTGGCAGAGGTCTCCGATGGTAATACCCGTCAGGAAATCCTGGATTTGATGGGACTCGACAGCATTGAAGCCCTGCGAACGCAAGCTGGGCACGTCTGGAACGCCCACTATCAGGCCGACGGAGCCACCACCTCATTGCTGGCTAATTCTCTTTGGCTGGATGAGAATTATCGCTACGTCCAAAGCACCGCCAACACCCTCGCAGACAGCTACTACGCATCGGTCTTCCACGGCAATCTCAGTTCTACGGATATGACCAATCAGTTGCAAAGCTGGCTGAATGAGCAGACCGATGGCTTGCTGCGCGATCAGGTTCAAAACGTAGCCCTGCCTCCAAATACCGCGTTCGCACTGGCATCTACCATAAACTACAGAGTGAAGTGGGGTCAAACTTTCAGTGAGCACCTCAACACCACAGGCCCCTTCCATAGCCCCTCCGGTGACACCACAGTCACCTTCATGCATCAAACACTAGAAGAACATACCTATTATTATGGAGACACCTACGGTGCCGTCGCCTTGAGACTGGAAGATGGCGGACAAATGTGGCTCATTCTGCCCGATGAAGGCATCACGACCCGGCAACTCCTCCAAGAGGGGGATTGTATTGATACGGTGCTGGGCATCAATAGGCAGGAAAGGACGATGGATGTCATTCTGACTCTGCCGAAATTCGACATCTCGTCCAACATGAATCTGACAGAGCCGATACAGGATTTGGGCGTGACCGACGCATTCAACGGCGCTACCGCTGATTTTTCTCCGCTGATATCCGATGTCAAGGGGGTGTTTGTAGACACCATTACCCACGCCGCCCGTGTAAAAATCGACGAGGAGGGGCTTGAGGCCGTAGCGTATACCGTTATTATTGCCCCCGGTTCCACTCCACCAAAGGACATCGATGAGATTGAATTTACCCTTGACCGCCCCTTCCTGTTTGTAATCACCAGTCCCGACGGTCTGCCCCTGTTCGCAGGCACCGTTGCACAACCGTAAATGATTGTTTAGCGCACTAGCGGCGAAGCCGCCTTGGCTCTCCCTCCGGGAGAGCTGGCACCGCCGAAGGCGGTGACTGAGAGGGTTTCGGTGCTTTATATACCCTCTCCGCCCCAGTGTGCGCACTGGGGCACCTCTCCCAGAGGGAGAGGCAAGGAATTGTGCGTTACTTCGCTAAACGATAATTTACAGCATTGATGCGTGTAGTGGGATTATTATTTATTATAATGTATAAGCAGAAAAGGCATATTGTTCTTGATTTTTTTCCCGGGGTATTGTATACTTTTGATAGAATCATCGCTGTGGCCCCAGAGGTTTTACAGCATTTTATCCATAGGAGGAACTATCATGACCAAACGGCTTTTTTCCACCTTGCTGGTGTGCGCATTGCTGCTCAGCTGTCTGTCAGGTCTGTGCCTGACCGCTGATGCCGCCACCGGCCTCTACGCCCCATACCCCCAGATTGAGTACGGCTACTCCAGCACAGTCAAGTGCGGCACCATCCGCTACATCTCTCAGGTCTCCGGCGACAGTTATTTTTATTCCAGCTACTGGCCCTCCAGCACCTTCGGCTACTACACTGGCCCCAGTGTGGAATGCGGCACCGCCAGTATTTCCATGGCCCTGTCCTACATCGGCGTCAACAAGACCCCCGACGATATCCTCACCCCCAACAACGGCGGCACCGTATTCGCCTACGGCTGGGGCGGTAGTACATACAAATCCTACTCCGCCAGTGCCCTGCAAACTGCCACCGATGCCTACGTCAACGGCGGCGGCAAGTACAGCCCCCCGGTTATCCACATCCCCGGCTACTCTACGCTGGGCCACTATGTGGTGGTCATTGGCCGCTCCGGCAGCACCTACCAGATTCTCGACCCCTGGCAGCGTACGCTGACCTCCATGACCGTCAGCGGTTCCTCCGCAACCTACACGCGCAACGGCTACACCACTTATGATACCATCGACCAGATTCATCAGTGGTACAACGCCAGTGCTTCGCTGGACTATGCGTCCTCTCTTGAATTCTCTCCCTCCCACTGTCAGGTCAAGTGTAACCTCTCTAAAACGGTGAACACACAACCTTGCTCTCTGGGCAGCAATGGCTCCACCGCCATCGAGACCTACCAAATCGGCGACATCTATACCACCACCGGTATTTATAAGAACTCTTTCGGCAACTATTGGTATCAGGTTACCTCAAAAACCGGTCAGGTGGGCTACATTTACGCCGAAAACACTTCCCTTATCAAGGAACTGACCTCCGACATCACCCTCACCGGCGCAACCTTCCCCAATGGCCACGTTGCCGGTAAGTCCTTTGTCATCAACGGCACCATCAACTCCAGTTACAACGGACTGACCAATGTGGCAGTGTATATCCACAGTGGCTTCGGCACCTCCGGCACCAAAACCATCGGCTACAGCGATACTGTCAGCGGCAAGTCCTACACTCTGGCCTATAGTACCATCGACAACAACACCGCCTTCGGCACACTGAGCGCCGGCAATTACACCTATGCGGTATATGCTACCTACGAAAACTACTACGCCACCAGTGCTACCACGCTGGCCTCCAAAACCGGCACCGTAACACTGGCAGAGGAATACTTCGTGGTGGTTCCCTCCAGCGTCACCCAGTCCTCCTGCACGCACGCCTATACCACTACCACAGTTCGGACGGCGACCTGCACGCAGGAAGGCATCCAGATTCAGTCCTGCTCCAAGTGCGGCCTGATTAATGAGACCACCACTGCCACCACCGGGCACAGCTACGGTAGCTGGGTCAACTCCTCCGGCTCCTGCACCACCCCCGGAACCAGAACCCGTACCTGCACCAACTGCGGCGATACCCAGACCGAGACTCTTACCACCCTGGAGCACAGCTACACCGTGACCACCACCCCGGCGACCTGCACGGCTGCCGGCACTAAGACCTACACCTGCTCCAACTGCGGTGACAGCTACTCCGAAACCATCGCCGCCACCGGACACACCTACGATACCGGTGTGATTGTCACCCAGCCCACCTGCTCCACCGCCGGTGTGCGCCGGTATACCTGCACCAGCTGTGGTCACACCTATCAGGAGAGCATCACCTCCACCACAGCTCACACCTATGACAATGGCGTTGTGACCACGCCGGCCACCTGCACCTCCACCGGCGTACGGACCTTCACCTGCACCGGCTGCGGTCACAGCTACCAAAAGAGCATCTACGCCACCGGTCATTCCTACACCGCCAGCGTGACGGCTCCCACCTGTACCGCACAGGGCTATACGACCCACCGCTGCGTCAACTGCGGCGACAGCTATACCGACAATCCCGTCGCTGCCACCGGACACAGCTACAGAAGTACCGTCACCGCGCCCACCTGCACCACCTCCGGTCAGACCACCTATACCTGTGTCAAATGCAATCACAGCTACTACTCCAACGTGGTCAACGCCACCGGACACAGCTATACCGCTAAGGTCACCGCGCCCAGCTGTACCACCGGCGGTTATACCACCTACACCTGCACGTCCTGTGGTAGCAGCTATAAGGATAAGATTACCAGCTCCACCGGGCATAGCTACTCCGGCGGCAAGTGTACCTCCTGCGGTGCGGCAGATCCTAACTACTCTGCG
>JAZQIN010000026.1:0-4060 GCA_045541155.1 Faecousia sp. | reverse complement strand
GAGAGGGTGTCCTATCATTGTTTTGACACCCTCTCAGTCAAAAATCAAAGATTTTTGCCAGCTCTCCCAGAGGGAGAGCCAAGTTTGGTGCGGAGCAATCTTACACCGCTAAACAATAATTTATAGTTCTTTGACACACTGAGTACCGGGGCTGCATGGCAGCCCCGGTGGATACATTATTTAAAATACTGCACTGCGGCCTTGAACAGCTGGATGTCGTACTCGCCGGGGACGTTTTTGTAAAGACCCTTGCCGATACGCTCGCTGTGACCCATCTTGCCCAGCACACGACCGTCGGGGGAGGTGATGCCCTCGATGGCGTACAGGGAGCCGTTGGGATTGAAATGGATATCGGCGGTGGCGTTGCCGCTGAAGTCCACGTACTGGGTGGCAATCTGACCGTTGGCCGCCAGCTGACGGATCAGCTCTTCGCTGGCCAGGAACTTGCCCTCGCCGTGGGAAATCGGCACGTTGTACACATCGCCCACGTTGGTCAGCGCCAGCCAGGGGGACTTATTGGAGGCCACACGGGTGTGGACGATCCGGCTCTGGTGGCGGCTGATGTTGTTGAAGGTCAGGGTGGGGCAGTTTTCATCGGTGTCGATGATTTTGCCGTAGGGCACCAGACCCAGCTTGATCAGCGCCTGGAAGCCGTTGCAGATACCCAGCATCAGGCCGTCACGATTCTCCAGCAGGTCGGTTACGCCCTCCTTGACGGCGGCGTTGCGGAAGAAGGCCGTGATGAACTTGCCGGAGCCGTCAGGCTCGTCGCCGCCGGAGAAGCCGCCGGGGATGAACACACACTGGGCGGTCTTCAACTGCTCTGCGAAGTTCTCAACGGATCTTGCGATGCCGTCGGCGGACAGGTTGTTGATCACGATGATCTCCGGCTCGGCACCGGCGTCACGCACCGCCTTTGCCGAATCGTACTCACAGTTGGTGCCGGGGAAGGCAGGGATCAGCACCTTGGGCTTTGCCACCTTGATGGCAGGCGCCACACGGCTGTCGGCATGGAAGGAGAAGGTCTCCATATTGCCCTCGGGAGCCGGAATGTTGCAGGAGTAGACGCTTTCCAGCTTGTCCTCGTAGGCATTCAGGATGGCATCGTGGGCCAGAACCTCGCCCTTGTAGGAGAAGTCACCGTCGGTGGTGGTGCCCAGCACCTTGCCCACCATGCCCTCGGTCATCTCCAGCACGAATGCGCCGTGAGCGTAGCCGAAGATCTCGTCCATGGTCAGGCTTTCGTCGAAGGCGAAGCCGTAGCCATTGCCGAAGCCCATCTTCATGACGGCCTCAGCAACACCACCCATGCCGGGGGTGTAGGCGGCCACAGCCTTACCGGTGCGGAGCAGGTCGGTGACGATGTCGAAATTCTTGAGCAGGGATGCGGTGACCGGCAGGCCGTTGCTGTCCATTTCAGGGGAAAGCAGGCATACAGTGTGACCGGCACCCTTGAACTCGGGGGAAACGACCTCGGATGTCTTGCCGGTGGTAACAGCGAAGGAAACCAGCGTAGGCGGTACGTCCAGATCCTCGAAGGAGCCGGACATGGAGTCCTTACCGCCGATGGAGCCGATGCCCAGCTCCATCTGGGCCTTGAAGGCGCCCAGCAGGGCGGCCAGCGGCTTGCCCCAACGCTTGGGATCCTTGTTCAGCCGCTCGAAGTACTCCTGGAAGGTCAGGTACACGTCCTCGAACTTGGCACCGCTGGCAATCAGCTTGGACACGGACTCCACCACCGCCAGATACGCACCATGGTAGGGGGATGCGGAGGTGATGAAGGGGTCGTAGCCGAAGGCCATGAAGGAGCAGTCGTCGGTGTGCTTCTTTTCCACGGAGATTTTTTGCACCATGGACTGGATGGGGGTCAGCTGGTTCTTACCGCCGAAGGGCATCAGCACAGTGCCGGCACCGATGGTGGAGTCGAACCGCTCGGAAAGGCCACGCTTGGAGCAGGTGTTCAGGTCTGTGGCAACGGCCTTGAAATTGTCAGTAAATGTTCCGGAAATGCTCTTCTTATAGGCAGAAGGCGAAGCAGGAGCGCAGGTAATGTGCTTATCCGCGCCGTTGGAGTTCAGGAACGCACGGCTGATATCGCAGATTTTCTTGCCGTTCCAGTGCATCACCAGACGTGCTTCCTCGGTGACGGTGGCAACGGGCACGGCATTCAGGTTCTCGGTCAGTGCCAGCGCAAGGAAACGCTCCACATCCTTGGCTTCCACCACGACCGCCATACGCTCCTGAGATTCGGAGATGGCGATTTCGGAGCCGTCTAACCCATCGTACTTCTTGGGCACGGCGTTCAGGTCGATGGTCAGGCCGTCCGCCAACTCGCCGATGGCAACGCTCACGCCACCAGCGCCAAAGTCGTTGCACCGCTTGATTAGACGGGATGCCTCGGCATTCCGGAACAGACGCTGGAGCTTCCGCTCCTCGGGGGCATTACCCTTCTGGACTTCACTGCCGCAGGTTTCGACAGATTGAGTATTGTGGGCCTTGGAGGAGCCGGTGGCACCGCCGATGCCGTCACGGCCGGTGTTACCACCCAGCAGGATCACGATATCGCCAGCCTCGGGACGCTCCCGACGGACATTTTCAGCAGGAGCGGCGGCGATGACCGCACCGATTTCCATGCGCTTGGCGGCGTAGCCGGGGTGGTAGATTTCGTCCACGATGCCGGTGGCCAGACCGATTTGGTTGCCGTAGCTGGAGTAGCCGGCGGCGGCAGTGGTGACGATCTTCCGCTGGGGCAGCTTGCCGGGGATGGTCTCGGAAACGGGCTTCAGGGGGTCGGCGGCACCGGTGACACGCATGGCACCGTAGACATAGCTCCGTCCGGACAGGGGGTCACGGATCGCGCCGCCGATGCAGGTAGCCGCACCGCCGAAGGGCTCAATCTCCGTGGGATGGTTGTGGGTTTCGTTCTTAAAGAGCAGCAGCCACGGCTCGGTAACGCCGTCCACGGTCACGTCAATCTTGACGGTGCAGGCGTTGATCTCCTCGCTCTCGTCCAGCTTGGGCAGCTTGCCCGCAGCCTTCAGGTGCTTTACGGCGATGGTGGCCAAATCCATCAGGCAGATGGGCTTATTCTGCCGGCCCAGTGCGTTCCGGGTGGCGATGTATTCATTGTAAGTCGCCTGCAGCAGCTCGTCCTCGAAAGTTACGTCGTCGATGATGGTGCCGAAGGTGGTGTGGCGGCAGTGGTCAGACCAGTAAGTGTCGATCATCCGGATCTCGGTGATGGTAGGATCCCGATCCTCCTGCACGAAGTAGCTCTGGCAGAAGGTGATGTCGTCCAAATCCATGGCAAGGCCGTAGGACTGGATGAAGTCCGCCAGCCCCTCCTTGTCCAGCTTGGTGAAGCCGGTCAGGGTCGCCACCTCGGTGGGGATGTCGTAGTTGATTGCCAGCGTTTCGGGGATTTCCAGCGCAGCCTCCCGGCACTCCACGGGGTTGATGACGTACTTCTTGAAGCTCTCGATGTCCTTGTCGGAGAGCTTTCCGTACAGGGCATAGACCTTGGCGGTGCGGATCAGGGGACGTTCACCCTGAGAGATGATTTGGATGCACTGGGCAGCGGAATCGGCACGCTGGTCGAACTGACCGGGCAGCGCCTCCACGGCGAACACGATGGCACCGGGCAGATCCACTTCGGGAGCGGCAACGTCCAGCTGGGGCTCGGAGAACACCGTCTTGACGGCGTAATCGAACAGCTCCTCGGTGATGTTTTCCGCGTCATAGCGGTTGAAGATTCGCAGACCCTCCAGCGCCGTGATGCCCAGCAGGTTCTTTGCTTCATTCAAAAGGCCCTTGGCCTCATTCTCAAGGCCCTCTTTTTTCTCTACATAAATGCGATAAACCATGGGGATTTCCTCCTAGTTTATATAAAATATTCTTCGATATAGTACGATAAATTATTGTTTAGCGGCGTACCGCCGGAATGCAGAATGTGGAATGCAGAATGCAAAATGATTGTATTTCCTTCGGAAATGATTGAAATTATCGGCGTAGCCGATACTATTCATTCTGCATTATGCATTATGAATTCTGCATTGCAGCG
>JAZQIN010000025.1:0-1643 GCA_045541155.1 Faecousia sp. | reverse complement strand
CTCCCTCTGGGAGAGCTGGCACCGCCGAAGGCGGTGACTGAGAGGGTTTCGGCGCTTTATATACCCTCTCCGCCCCAGTGTGCGCACTGGGGCACCTCTCCCAGAGGGAGAGGCAAGGGATTGTGCGTTACTTCGCTAAACAATAATTCATAGTCCTTTGACACACTGCACAACGGGGCTGCCAATCGGCAGCCCCGTTGTTTTTTAGCTTTCTTCTACCAGCTTTACCTCGCCCAGAACGATTTTATCGTAATCGGCGGAGAGGGGGTAGTCCTCTTGGGCCGCTTCGATGACCTCACTGATGGCATCGCTGATGATGCTATCCCGGCAGTGGGCAATCCACTGGGCCTCCATGCTGGACAGGTACATGATGTGATAACCGTAGTCCGTCTTGACCAGTCCAGTGTCCCCCACCTGACGGTCCTTGTCCAGATACCAGTCCTTGAACGGCTCTACAAAGTTGGTATCCTTGTCCAAATCCTCGTAAAGACCGCCGTTGTCCTTGGAGCCGGGGTCAGTGGAGTGCTCCCCTGCCAGCTTGGCAAAGGAATCCTCCGTGGCCTCACCGGCAGCCCACTGATCCAGCAGGCTCTGGGCCTCGACCCGACAGGCCTCCCAGTCTTCGTCGGTATAGACGGCCTTTCCGTTTTCGTCCTTGGAACTGCTCTTCGGCTCAATCAGAATGTGGCGCACGCCGTATACATTGCCGCTGTCCTTGGTGATTTTGGACTCCGACAATTCCTTCTCATGCGCAGCAAAGTAGGCATCGATGTCCGCCTGAGTCACCTCGGTGGTGTCGGTGATGTGCATAACGTAGCTGAGGTAGCGGTAGTAGGCCTCGGTGTAGGTGATATAGTCCTCCCCGATGCAGCCGGTACCGGCATCTGCCTGAATCATGGCATCCACCGAGTCGAAGCCTTCCTTCTTGGCAGACTCCGCCAGCAGCTCCGGCAGTTCCTCCAGCTGGGCCTGCAAATCCTGAGACAGAGGAATCTCCGCAGCCGCAGCGGCGGAGGCCATGGCCTGATACAGGTGCCATGTGGACAGGGCATCCTCAAGGAAAAATTCCTGCCAGCTGGTGCCCTTCTCCAGAGATTCCTGCTCGTCCAGGGGCTTCGTGTAGTCCAGACCGTACAGGGAGGGGTAAGCTCCGTATTCGCTGTTCATGAAGGCATAGATACCCATCCAGTAGCTCAGCTGGAGCACACCGTTGGTCAGGGGCACATCGCCCACGGTGGCGGCGATTTCCTGACGGGCAGCCGCAGCCTCCTCGTCGGTGACGGTGTAGGACTTGAATTCCACCGGTCCTTCCGGATTGGAGGGGGCGGTGGAGGTGGTGGTCTGAGACGGTTCCTCCGTCTGCTTGCAGCCCACCATAGACACTGCCAGCGCAAGCGCCAGCAACAGTGCGATGATTCTTTTCATGTTTTTCCTCCAGAAGTGGATTGATATTGCCTATTATACAACAAAACCAGCAGGATGCAAGGGAAATATTGTTGCACTAAATGATTGTTTAGCGGTGTAAGATTGCTCCGCACCAAACTTGGCTCTCCCTCTGGGAGAGCTGGCAAAAATCTTTGATTTTTGACTGAGAGGGTGTCAAAACAATGATAGGACACCCTCTCCGCCCAGTGTGCGCACTG
>JAZQIN010000024.1:0-6578 GCA_045541155.1 Faecousia sp. | reverse complement strand
CTTGTCATTGCGAGGCCCGAAGGGCCGTGGCAATCCGTACTCCTCGTAATATGTAGAGAAAACGGATTCCCACGGTCGCTACGCTCCCTCGGAATGACACGGTATTTTGTTTTTGCGGTAGTCGTGTAAACGATAATTTACTGCAGTAATTCATATCCATAACAATCGAGTACGGGGACGAATGATTGTCCCCGTACTGCGTTTTCGGAAAAATATGCACGAAAGTACAATGTGCGCAGGGATAGAAACTGCTATGATATAGACGTAAAGGTATCCCTATTTGGTAAACCGCTTACTGAAACAAGGAGGAAAACACTATGAAGAAGACAATCGGCATTTTGAGCCTAGTTTTGGTTCTGGCAATGTGTCTGGCGTTTCTGCCCGGTCTGCAGACCGAAGCAGAGGCCGCCACTGCCAGTTCTATCACGGTCAATGGCTACAATCTGCCCTCGGGCTACTATCTGCCCACGGCAACCTGGACAAAGACCACAACAAAGCCCTCAGGGAGCTACTTCTATTACAGCGGCGGCACCCTGACCATTCACAATGTCACCCTCACCTGCTCCAGCGGCACCCGCGCCGTCTATGCAGAGGGCGACCTGATTGTGAGCCTCTCCGGCACCAACAAGCTCACCACCAACAATGCCAACGGCATCCGCTCCGCCGGTACCCTGAAGTTCACCGGCTCCGGCAGCCTGACGGTCAATAGCAGCGGCTATGATGCCATCTATTCCAGCGGCAATATGGAATTTGCCCAGACCGGTACCGTTACAACTGTGGCCACCGGCGGTACCAGCAACGGCGTGGAATGCGCCGCAAAGCTGACCATCGGCGGCAACCTGAATGCTACCGCCGAATCGAACTATGCCATTTATGCTTCCGGCGACATTTCCATGACCAAGGGTACGGTCAACGCCACCGGCAACTGTACTTACTCTGCCGGCGGCATCTGCTCCAATGGCGAAATCACTGTCAGCGGCGGTACGCTGAATGTCAACAGTAAGTCCGACGGCATTATCTCCAAGTACAACTTCTGGCAGAAGGCCGGCAATGTCACCGTCAATGCGGATTGGAACGGTATCATTGTTGAGACCGCCACCAACAATGCCATTATCCATGAAGGCACCCTGACGATCACTGCTGCGAGAAACGGTCTGAAGGCCCAGAAGTTCTACATGAACGGCGGTCACGGCTATATCAAGTCCACCAACACCTCCTCTGACTCTTCCTACAGCGCCGTGAAGCTGGCGAACAACACCAGCTCCTACTATGTGCAAAAGGGCAATGTTAATTCCTACGGCGCCACCACCACCTCCAGCAGCGCCCTGACCAAACTGGTCTATGCCAACCTGTCTACCTATGACTATGTGTACTTCACCGGCTATATCACCGTCAACGGCGTGGAGCTGCGGGATGGATATTACCTCCCATCCGGCAAGACTAGCACCGACACCACCAAGCCCAGCGGTGGTTATGCCCACTACTCCGGTAACACCCTGACCCTGAATAATTACCAGGGCAGCAACAACTCTGCTTCCGGCATTGATTCCCGGTACGACCTGAACATCGTTCTGGCCCAGGGCAGTGTCAACAAGCTGACCACTTCCGCTGCCAGTGGCACTACTTACTGTGGCATCAATGTCAGCGGCACGCTGAATATCAGAGGTCTGGGCCAGCTGACTATCACCGGCGGCAAGTACGCCATCTATTCCACCGGCAGCATGACACTGAGCAGTACGCAGGTTTTTGCAATCGGCGGCGGCATCTATTCCGGCAGTGCGCTGAATTTTAAGAGCGCCAGCGTTGGCGTGTACCAGCTGCTTTCGGCTGCTTCCGGTACCCATGCCATTCAGGCTGCCGGCGACATTGATATCGACGGCGCTGCAGGCGCGGTTTATATCAACACCCCCGACAAGGTCAATGGCAACTTCGTCAGAGGCATTGTGGGAAAGAACATAACCATCAACAGCTCTGTGGGCGTTACATCCTCTGGCGTTGGTATTCGCGGTGAGGGAAATGTTACCATTAACAGCGGTACGGTTGAAGTAAATGCTAAGCTGGGCTCCGGTATTTATGCCGCGGGTACCATGAAGATCACCGACGGTACTGTGGATGTCACAGCCTACAACAACGGTTTGGCTGCTAATAAGCTCGTTGTTACCGGCGGCGATATTACTGCGGTTTCCACCTACACCGGCAACGACGCGGCGAACAAGGCAATTGAAGTGTCGGATAATACCACTACCTATTTCCAGATTCCCAGCGACTATGCCTTCCTGGCCTCTATTGGCACTACCTCCAGCTACAATGTGGGTAATTTGAACGATTTGGGGACCTATGACTGGGTGCACATCGGCGATTTCGTGGAGCTGCATGGTGTGGAGCTGCGCTCCGGCTACTATCTGGCCAGCGGCAATTCCGCCAACACCCCCACCCTCGTCAAACCCTCCAGCGGCGACTACGCTTACTATGAGGACGGCGTGCTGACGCTGTGTGACTACGAATACAGCGGCAACGCCATGGCAATCAGAGCCTTTGCGGATCTGACTGTCGAGATGACCGGTGGCAGCAAGATCAACCATATCATGTCCCATGCCGGCGATCTGACCTTCAAAGGCACAGGCGCTTTGGAGATCAAGCGGAACATGGCCAATGATGCCGTGAATGTTATCGGAGATGTGTATGTCCAGAACGGCCTGCTGACCATTAACGGCTCCGGCGGCAACGGTATCGCCTGCAACCATTTCTACCTCAACAACGGTAAGGTATGGGTGACTGCCAACTTCAACGGCATCACTGTTAAGAATGGTCTGACCGTCAACGGCGGTGTTCTGATCGCCAAGAGCACCGGCACCACCAACGATACCCTTTACAGTGCTATCAACCCCACGACTAATTCCCCCACCATCAGCATCAAGAGCGGCCTGAACCACATGGTGGGTACGACCTCCGAAGCGGATACCCGTTTGGCCACCAACTTCGCCTCGGGTGACTATGACTTTGCAGCGCTTGGCGACTTCGTCATGGTTCAGGGCCAGATCCTCACCTATGGCAACTACATGAAGAGCGGCACCAAGACCCCCATTCAGAACAGCGTTTCCGACGGCTATGCCTATTATGCCGGCAACAACCGCCTGATCCTGAAGAACTACAGCAACTCCGGCACGGAGTACGGTATCGCATCCAGTGTGAACCTGACCATCGTGCTGGACGGCTCCAGTACCCTGGATAGCAAGAACAAGAGCGTCAGCGAAGGCGGCGGCAGTTACGAGATTATCTGCTATGAGGCTATTAAAATTTGGGGCGACCTGACCATTGAGGGCCGCACCAGCGCCACCGATTCTCTGACCGCCAAGTCGCAGGAAGGCGAAGCCATCTTTGCTGACGGCAAGCTGACTGTCAAGGGTGACCGCATCACTGCCACCTCCGGCGGCTCTTGGGTCGTTTATGCCGATGACTTCAGCCTTACCGGCGGCACCTTGAATGTAACCAGCACCTCTACCGCTGTGGATAGCTCCGCCTATGCCATGAGTGCCGTCAATAGCCTGAACGTTACCGGCGGCACCTTGAATGTCACCGCTTCCAAAAGCAAAGGTATTAATGTAAAAATGGGCAGTATGACTGTTTCCGGCGGAATTGTTAACGTCACTGCTCTCGGTGGCAAAGGTATTGTAATCAACGGGGGCAATTTGACCATTTCCGGCGGCGAGATGATTGTTACCGCATTGGAACATGCCATTGAGCTGACGATGGAGCGGGTGAATATCTCCGGCGGCTTCCTGGTCGCTTCCTCTACGAGTACCGACAAGGACTCTACCTACTACGCTCTGAAGCTGCCCGGCACCTCCAGCAGCTACTACAATGTAGCAAGCTCTCTGTCCCAGGCCGCCAGCCTCTCCGGCACCAAAACCGCTCTGGAGAAGCTGGATAACAGCAAACTGAGCGGCTATGACTATATCCAGATCGGTAAATACATTGAGATTACCGGCAAGACTGTCAAGTCCGGCTACTCCATCAAGAACGATGGCACCATCGTTTCCGGCAATGCCGGCACCGGCTCTGCCTACTATGTCAGCGAATATGCCGGCAATACTCTGACGCTCAACAACTTCACCTGCACCACCGGCTCCTCCGCCAGAGGCATCGAGGCGTTCTCCGATGTGACCATCAAGGTCACCGGTAACAGCGCCATTACCACTGGCGGCTACCACGGTATTCTCGCTACAGGCAATGTGGCCTTCACCGGCACCAAAGCACTCACGGTGACTTCCGGCAGCGGCTATGGCCTGAAGGCCATCGGTAATGTGACTGTGTCCGGTGTCACGCTGACCCTGAATTCCTCTTCCACCACCGCTCTGTCTACCGACGGCGATGTGACTGTGAACTCCGGTTTCCTGAAGGCCTTCGGCTACAATAACGGTATCTATGCCAACAAGGTGGATGTAAAGGGCGGCAACCTGATCGCCAACTCCTCCTTCAATGGAACCGACAGCAACTATTGCGCAATTGCGGCAGATTCCTTCACCTACGCATCCGATCTGTATGTGGCCGGCTCCGCAAGCAGCAGCGTGACGGGCATGGAGATCTACGACAGCGCAAAGCACAGTGATTACGACTACATCTATGTGGGTGATTTCGTCCTCATCGGCGGCACCTTCCTGCCGGATGGCTACTTCCTGAGCACCGGCAGCACCACACCCACCGCCGGCGCAAGCGCTTACAACTACGCTTACTACAGCGATGGCGAACTGTTCCTGGTCAACTACACCTACTCCGGTACCACTGGCATTAAGGCTCCCCATGATCTGGAGTTGAACATGACTGGCACCAACAGCTATACCGCTACCAGCAGCACCGCTCTGTATGTCCTCGGTGACCTGACTGTGAGCGGCTCCGGCAGACTGACAGTCAGCAGCGCGTACAACGGTGTGTTCGCCAATGCCCTCACCCTCAAGGGGGGCAAGTTCACCGCCATCTCCACCAATACCGCCAGCGACTCCGCCTACAAGGCGCTGGCTGTCAGCTCTGTGAACTTGGTCAATATTCCCTCCCATGTGAAGCTGGGCAACACGGACAGCACCGCCAGCGGCGCAGTGCTCTACAATGACGCCAACCGCAGCAGCTATGACTACGTGTCCTTCGAGCCTCTGGTCATCTCCATTGGCGGCATCGAGATCGGCGACGGTGACTACCTGCTGCCCGGCGCCACCAAGACCACCGAGGTCCTGCCCTCCGGCGCCACCGCTTATGCCCAGAGAGTTGGCAACAAGCTGAATCTGGTGAACTTTACTTATTCCGGCACCACCGCCAGCGGCATCGAGAGCAACGGCAGCCTGAACCTGGTGGTCATGGGCACCAACAAGCTGACCGTGGGCAACAACTTTGGTATTGATGTTGCTCTGGATCTGACCATCAGCGGCACCGGCAAGCTGACCATTACCGGCGACGATACCTGCATCTACGCCGGCACCGGCTGTACCACCGGCGCTACTACCCTGAAGCTTACCTCCAACAGTCGCAACGGTATCCAGGTGCTTTATGGTGACTTTACCATGAACGGCGGCGATCTGGATATCTACGCCAAGAATGACGGCATCAATGCCAAAAGAGTTACCATCAACGGCGGCACTGCCCTGATCAAGAGCAGCAATATGACCAGCGACAGCACCTACAGCTCCATCTGGACCGGCAACTTCGTGGTGGGCAGCGGCCTGCGTGTTCTGGGCTCCACCGATCCCACCGGCGCTGTGGCTGCGGATATCGATGTTTCCAAGCTCAGAACCTATGACTACATCAAGGTTCAGGCCGGTACGGCTCCCCCTGTGGGCGTTACCGTCAGCGGCACCGTCACCAGCTACCTGACCAGCGGTACTGTAACCATCAAGCTGTACAAATCCGGCAGCACCACGGCCGCCTATACCACCACCATTACCGGTGCTAATGGTTCTGCCACCAGCTTCTCCATCAGCGGCGTTGCGGCTGGCACCTACACCATGGAGGTCAGCAAGGCTAATCACGTTACCCGTGAGTATACCATCACGGTGGGTTCCTCCAATGTGACGCAGGAGGCTAAGATTTGTCCCATCGGCGATGTCACCGGCGACGGCAAGGTTAACATGAAGGACTGGAATCGTCTGTACGCCCACGTCAATGAGGTTTCCGAGCTGACTGGCTATGCCAAGCTCTGTGCCGACGTGACCGGCGACGGTAAGGTTAACATGAAGGACTGGAACCGTCTGTATGCCCACGTCAATGAGGTCAATCCTCTCTGGTAATCATTCCCCTAAGTGCGGTGGCGAAAGCCACCGCACTTTCATATCTAAGAACAATAAATTATCGGGGACCTCTAAAAACTACCATAAAACCTTTACAATTCTGCAAAGTGGCATTTTTCAGAATTACCCCTTGTTGATTTCGGCTCAAATGCCCCATTTCAGTGCATTCAGGCCGTGATTGACACAGACCTGTGGAGAAATTCGTATCGGCACAGGTTGTATATTAAGTTCGATAGTCCAATATTGAACTTCGCTCGCTCTATCCCCACCGACCGCACCGTCAGTCCGTGCATCGATTGGGTC
>JAZQIN010000023.1:0-2102 GCA_045541155.1 Faecousia sp. | reverse complement strand
GGTAAATTATCGTTTACCGGCGTACCGCCGGAATGCAGAATGTGGAATGCAGAATGCAAAATGATTGTATTTCCTTCGGAAATGATTGAAATTATCGGCGTAGCCGATACCATTCATTCTGCATTTTGCATTATGAATTCTGCATTGCAGCGCTTATGCGCTGCTATAAACAATAATTTACACCTATTTTACATTTATTAAGCATACCATTCCTGTGGGGAAAGTTCAAGTATGTAAAGGTTTTATAAATTTCCCTAAATTTCGAATTTTGTTCATTGACGGACATATGTCTATCTGTTATGATATATCCATAAAGTAGCAAAGGAGGTTTCATTCATGTACATCGCTGCTTTATTCTGGCTGGCACTGATGGTGTTCTTTCTGTTCGTGGAGGGCAACACGATAGCGCTGGTATCCATGTGGTTCGCCATTGGATCGCTGGTGAGCGTCATCGCCGCCCTGCTGGGCGCACCGATTTGGCTTCAGGCTCTGCTGTTTTTCGGCGTTTCCGCAGTGCTACTGGCATGCCTGCGACCCCTGCTGAAAAAATTCATCAGGCCCAAAATCGTCTCCACCAATGTGGATGCCGTCGTGGGTACCACCGGCTACGTCACCGCCGATATCGACAATCTGTCCGCTCAGGGTCAGGTGAAGCTGGGCGGCATGGAGTGGAGCGCACGGAGCACTTCCGGCACCAACCTCTCCGCCGGCACCCTCGTCCGGGTGGACCGCATCGAGGGCGTGAAAGCATTCGTTTCCATTGTTGAATAATAAGGAGGAAAAATTATGGGTCCCGTATTCGTCATTCTAGGCGCCATCGCTGTGGTAGTGTTCCTAATCATCATTTCCAATATCTATGTGGTCCAGCAGTCCCGGGCCTACGTCATCGAGCGTCTGGGTGGGTTTAGCAAGGTCCAGGGCGTGGGCCTGCACGTCAAGATTCCCTTCATCGACCGGATTGCCCGTCGAGTCTCCATGAAGGAGCAGGTGCTGGACTATCCCCCCCAGCCCGTTATCACCAAGGATAACGTCACCATGCAAATCGATACCGTTGTCTACTTCCAGATTACCGACCCCAAGCTCTACACCTACGGCGTGGAGAAGCCCATGGCCGCCATGGAGACCCTCACCGCCACCACCCTGCGTAACATCATCGGCGATCTGGAGCTAGATCAGACTCTGACCAGCCGTGACGTGGTCAACACCAAAATGCGCGCCATTCTGGACGAGGCCACTGACCCCTGGGGCATCAAGGTCAACCGTGTGGAGCTGAAGAACATCCTGCCCCCGCAGGACATCCAGTCCTCCATGGAGAAGCAGATGAAGGCAGAGCGTGACCGCCGGCAGGCAATCCTGCAGGCCGAGGGTCAGAAGAAGTCTGCCATCCTGATTGCGGAAGGCGAGAAGGAGTCCGCGATTTTGCGTGCCGATGCGGAAAAGCAGGCCGCCATCCTGCGAGCCGAAGCCGAACAGCAGGCCGCCATCCTGAAGGCCGACGGCGAGGCGCAGGCAATCCTTGCGGTGCAGAAGGCACTGGCGGATTCTCTGGAGATGCTGAATGAAAAGGCCCCCAACGATCAGGTCATCAAGCTGAAGGCCATCGAGGCCATGCAGAAGATTGCCGACGGCAAGGCCACCAAAATCATCATTCCCAGCGAAATGCAAGGCTTTGTTGGCATGGCCAACGGCATCGTAGAGGGCGTGAAAGAGTAATGGCAAAGAAGGAAGTCCGGTTTCATGTGATTCCGGCGAAGGACGATGCCATGTGCGTCAGCTCCCAGATTTGGATTGACAAGCAGACCGGTGTCAATTATCTGTTCGTCCAGTCCGGCTATGCCGGCGGCCTGACCCCTCTGCTGGACCGTGACGGCAAACCCATCATCAGCCCTCTGCCCATCACAGAAGAATAACGCCATCCCCCACCGCAAGGTGGGGGATTAGACTGTCAAAAAGTGTTATTCTGCGGTAAATTATCGTTTAGCGGTCTAGCACCGCAAAACAAAATTCTTTGTCATTGCGAGGAGCGAAGCGACGTGGCAATCCGTTCTCTACACACGCTACCGAATAAGCGGATTGCCACGCCAGCGTGCGCGCTGGCTCGC
>JAZQIN010000022.1:0-6715 GCA_045541155.1 Faecousia sp. | reverse complement strand
ATTCCGAGGGAGCGTAGCGACCGTGGGAATCCGTTTTCTCTACATATTACGAGGAGTACGGATTGCCACGGCCCTTCGGGCCTCGCAATGACAAGCGTTGTATACGGTGCAGTGCTTAGTGCGCTAAACGATAATTTACCATCTCGTCAGGGAATCATAGCACAGTTTGGAAAAAACTTCAATAGCTGATTGATGGACAGATGTATCCGCGGTGCGGATAAAATTGATCTTTCATATTGACTTGTGGCGTTTGGGATGGTATACTGTGAAGAACAGAAATACATATATACAGAACACGATGATGAAAACCAGTACACATCTTTTCCCTCCCAGAGAGCTGCCGGTGGGTGCAAGGCAGTGAGCGGTGGGGTGTGGAATTCCTTTCGGAGTGGCTTCGCTGAACGCAAAAGTAGGTGAGGACGGGTCGGCCCGATACAGCCCCCACGAGGCCGCGCAAGCGGTAAATTGAGGTGGTACCACAGGAATTTCTTGTCCTCTGCTTTCTGAGCAGAGGATTTTTCATTGTAAAAGGAGAGAACCAATGATTATTACAGACTTTTTGGAGAAAAACGCCCGATTGTATGGTCAGGAGAGTGCCCTGGTTGAAATTAACCCCTCCGAGGAGCGGGATAAGGCTGTCACATGGTGGGATTTCAATCTGATTGAGAGCGGCGGCACCGACACGCCCTACCGCCGTGAGTTGACATGGAAGGATTTTGACCGCCGTGCCAACCGGTTCGCCAATCTGCTGCTGAGCCGTGGACTGAAAAAGGGCACCAAGGTGGCGATTCTGCTGATGAACTGCATCGAGTGGCTGCCTATTTACTTTGGTATCCTGAAGGCCGGGTGTCTGGCAGTGCCCATGAACTTCCGGTACAGCTCCGACGAAATCAAATACTGTCTGGAGCTGGCGGATGTGGAGGTGCTGGTGTTTGGCCCTGAGTTCATCAGCCGTATGGACGCCATCGAGAAGGAGATTCCTGCGGTTAGAACTTTGTTCTTCGTGGGCAAGGACGGCCCCGAATACACCGAGGACTGCATGAAACTGATGGGCTTCTGCTCCTCCAGCGCACCTCCGGTGGCGCTGACCGAGGAGGACGATGCTGCCATCTACTTCTCCTCCGGCACCACTGGCTTCCCCAAGGCCATCCTGCATAAGCATAAGTCGCTGGTTCGTGCCTGCCTGACGGAGCAAAATCATCATTCCCAATCTCGTGAGGATGTATTCCTCTGCATTCCGCCGTTGTATCACACCGGTGCGAAAATGCACTGGTTCGGTAGCCTGCTCAGCGGCTCCAAGGCGGTGCTGCTGCGAGGTGTGAAGCCGGAGTGGATTCTCCGTGCGGTTACCGAGGAGCGGTGTACCATCGTCTGGTTGCTGGTGCCGTGGGCGCAGGATCTGCTGGATGCCATCGACAGCCGCATTGATTTGAGCCAGTATCGTCTGAATCAGTGGCGGCTGATGCACGTTGGCGCACAGCCGGTACCCCCCAGCCTGATTCAGCGCTGGCTGAAGGTGTTCCCCCACCATGAATATGATACCAACTACGGCCTGTCCGAGTCCATCGGCCCCGGCTGTGTCCATCTGGGCGTGGAGAATGTCCATAAGGTCGGTGCCATCGGCAAGCCCGGCTACGGTTGGGAGACCCGCATCGTGGACGACCACGGTGTGGACGTGGAAAAGGGCGAAGTGGGCGAGCTGATCGTCAAGGGCGACGGTGTTATGACCTGCTACTACAAGAATCCGGAGGCCACCGCCGAAACCTTGAAGGACGGCTGGCTCTACACCGGCGATATGGCGAAGGAGGATGCCGACGGCTTCATCTATCTGGTAGACCGGAAGAAGGACGTGGTCATCTCCGGTGGTGAGAACCTGTATCCCGTTCAGATTGAGGACTTCCTGCGTACCTTCGATAAGATTAAGGACGTGGCGGTTATCGGTCTGCCGGATGCCCGTCTGGGCGAAATTGCTGCGGCAATTATCGAAATCAAAGAGGACGAGACCTGCACCGAGGACGAAATCAATGAGTTCTGCAAGGCCATGCCTCGATATAAGCGCCCCCGTAAGATTTTCTTCGACAAGGTGCCCCGTAACCCCACCGGCAAAATCGAAAAGCCGGCCCTCCGGGAGAAATACTGTCAGGGTCGTCTGGTGGAAGTCCAAATTACGGGTTAATGGAAAAGGAATGTAGCAATTCTTTCCCGTTCCGGTGGGGAGCCTGCTGAGCAAGCCCCCTAAGAAAGAACATATTGATAACTTATTTTCCTGTTACGATAAACAGAGGAGGAAGTAAAATGAAACAGCTGATGCTGGGCAACGAGGCCGTTGCCCGTGGCCTGTACGAGGCCGGATGTATGTTTGTATCCAGTTATCCCGGCACTCCCAGTACCGAGATTACGGAAGCCATTGCCAAATATCCCGAGGTCTACGCCGAGTGGGCACCCAATGAGAAGGTGGCTATGGAGTCGGCTTTTGGCGCCTGTGTTGCAGGCCGTCGGAGCTTCTGCGGCATGAAGCACGTTGGTCTGAACGTGGCGGCGGACCCCCTGTTCACCATCTCCTATACCGGTGTCAATGCCGGTATGGTCATCGGCGTGGCAGACGATGCAGGTATGCACTCCTCTCAGAACGAGCAGGATTCCCGTCATTATGCCCGTGCCTCCAAGATTCCCATGCTGGAGCCCTCTGATTCTGCCGAGGCGCTGGCTATGACTAAGCTGGCCTATGAGCTGTCCGAGCAGTTCGATACCCCTGTTATTATTAAGATGTGTACCCGTGTGTCCCACTCCCAGAGTGTGGTGGAGACCGGCGAACGGGTGGAGAACCTGAAGGAGTATGTCAAGGACATCCCCAAGTACGTCATGATGCCCGGCAACGCCAAGCGCCGTCACCCCGTGGTGGAGGCCCGGACGCTGGCGCTGACCGCCTACGCCGAGGATGCGGATATCAACTTCATCGACCCCGGCTTTGATGATTCCATGGGCTTCATCACCTCCTCCACCTCTTATCAGTACATCAAAGAAGTCATGGGCAACAAGTATCCGGTGCTGAAGCTGGGTATGATTTGGCCCATGCCGGTAAAGAAGATTCGTGACTTCGCCGCCTCCGTCAAGAAGCTGGTGGTGGTGGAGGAGCTGGATGGCTTTATCGAGAGCCACTGCAAGGATTTGGGCATTGATTGCGTCGGCAAGGAGGTATTCTCCTGCATCGACGAGCTGAGCCAGAACCGTGTGGCAGATGCCATGGCTGTGAGCCATGCCACCGGCATCAAGCTGGAGGAGGCCATTCCTCCCAGACCCCCTGTCATGTGCGCCGGCTGTCCCCACCGTGGCCTGTTCTATACCCTGAAAAAGAACAAGCTGACCGTGCTGGGCGACATCGGCTGTTATACGCTGGGTGCGGTGGCACCGTTGGCGGCGGTGGATACGGTCATCTGCATGGGTGCGTCCGTGTCCGGCATCCACGGTTTCTCCAAGAGCCAGAATGGTGCCGCAGACGGCAAGACCGTTGCGGTGATTGGCGATTCCACCTTCATGCATTCCGGCATCACCGGCCTTGTGAACATGGCTTACAACGAATCCAACGCCACGGTGATCATCGTGGACAACTCCATCACCGGTATGACCGGTCACCAGCAGAACCCCACCACCGGCTTCAACCTGAAGGGCGACCCCTGCGCCAAGATCGATTTGGAGACCCTGTGCCGGGCCGTGGGCATCAAGCGTGTGAGAGTGGTGGATCCCTACAACCTGCAGCAGTGTGACGAGGCCATCAAGGAAGAGCTGGCGGCAAATGAGCCCTCCGTCATCATCTCCCGTCGTCCCTGTGCGCTGCTGAAATATGTGAAGCATAAGGCACCGCTGGCTGTGGACGCAGAGAAGTGCGTGGGCTGCAAGGCCTGCATGAAGATTGGCTGTCCTGCCATCAGCATCGTCGATGGCAAGGCCAAGGTGGATGCTACCCAGTGCGTGGGCTGCGGCGTATGCGAGCAGTTGTGCAAATTCGGTGCGCTGAAGGAGGTTTGACCATGGAAACGAAGAATGTAATGATTGTTGGTGTCGGCGGACAGGGAAGTTTGCTGGCCTCCAAGCTGTTGGGCCGACTGCTGCTGAGCAAGGGCTATGATATCAAGGTCTCCGAGGTTCATGGCATGAGCCAGCGTGGCGGCAGTGTGGTCACCTATGTGCGTTTTGGCGATAAGGTCTATTCTCCGGTCATCGACAAGGGCGAGGCAGACTTCATCGTGTCCTTCGAGCTGCTGGAGGCGGCTCGCTGGACGGAGTACCTGAAGCCCGGCGGAAAGCTGATTGCCAATACCCAGAAAATCAACCCCATGCCCGTTATCATCGGTGCGGCAGAGTATCCCCAGGAGCTGGCGGCGAAGATGCGTGATGCCGGTATTGATTTGGATGCCATGGATGCGCTGTCTCTTGCGGAGCAGGCCGGTTCTTCCAAGGCGGTGAATCTGGTGCTGATGGGCAGACTCTCCAAGTATTTCGATATTCCTCAGGAGGAGTGGATGGCCGCCATCGAGGCCAGCGTACCTCCCAAATTCCTTGAAATGAACAAAAAGGCCTTCGCGTTGGGTGCCAACGCCTGATATCCCTTCAAAAATATATGTCATTGCGAGCCAGTGCGCACACTGGCGTGGCAATCTCCTGAGATTACGGAAAACTATGGGGATTGCCACGTCGCCTGCGGCTCCTCGCAATGACACGGATAAGGAGACGATAAACCATGCCGAATTACTACCAGCCTGAAATTGAAACCATGCCTTATGAGGACCTCCGTGCCCTCCAGAATGAGCGTCTGCTGAATCAGGTGCGTCATGTGTGGGATAATGTGCCCTACTATCGTCAGAAGATGGAGGAAAAGGGTGTTACCCCTGATGATATCCAATCTATCGACGATCTGCACAAGCTGCCCTTCCTGACCAAGGACGACCTGCGTGAGGCTTATCCCTACGGTCTGGCAGGCAAGCCCATGAGTGAGTGCGTCCGGATTCATTCCACTTCCGGAACCACCGGTAAGCGTGTTGTGGCGTTCTACACCCAGCATGACGTGGATCTGTGGGAGGATTGCTGCGCCCGTGCCATTATGGCAGCCGGCGGCACCAAGGAAGACGTGGTTCATGTGGCGTATGGTTACGGCTTGTTCACTGGCGGTGCGGGACTCCATGGCGGCTCTCACAAGGTGGGTTGCCTGACGCTGCCCATGTCCTCCGGTAATACGGATCGTCAGCTCCAGTTCATGACGGATTTGGGCTCCACGATTCTGTGCTGCACCCCCTCCTATGCGGCCTATCTGGCTGAAAGCATCCATGAGCGTGGCATCCGTGACCAAATCAAGCTGAAGGCCGGTATCTTCGGCGCCGAGGCATGGTCTGAGGATATGCGCCATGATATTGAGGATAAGCTGGGCATCAAGGCTTACGATATCTACGGCCTGACGGAGACTTCCGGTCCGGGCGTGGCCTTCGAGTGCTCGGAGCAGACCGGTATGCACATCAACGAGGATCACTTCATTGCTGAGATTATCGATCCCGAAACCGGCGAGGTGCTGCCCGAGGGCAGCAAGGGTGAGCTGGTGTTCACCGCCATTACCAAGGAAGCCTTCCCTCTGCTGCGCTACCGCACCCGTGATATCTGTATCCTGACCCGTAAGAAGTGTTCCTGCGGCCGTACCCATGTGAAGATGTCCAAGCCCATGGGCCGCAGCGACGATATGCTGATTATTCGTGGCGTCAACGTCTTCCCGTCCCAGATTGAGACCGTCCTGCTGCAGCAGGGCTATCCTGCCAACTACCAGATTATCGTTGATCGGGTGAACAACTCCGATACCTTCGAAGTGATGGTGGAGATGGCACCTGAGATGTTCTCCGATTCCCTGGCGAAGATTTCCGCTATGGAGAAGGATCTGGTGGGCGCCCTGAAGGCGATGCTGGGTATCGCGGCGAAGGTGAAGCTGGTGGCACCCAAGACCATCACCAGATCCGAAGGCAAGGCCGTCCGTGTCATCGATAAGCGTAAAATCTAAGGAGGTAACGAAATGAGTATTCATCAGATTTCTGTATTCTTAGAGAACCGTGCGGGTCAGCTGGCGGAGATTACCCAGTTGCTGGCGAAGGAGCATGTGAATCTGCGGGCCATCTCCATTGCGGAGACCGCCGACTACGGCGTGGCCCGAATGATTGTGGACGATGCCCATAAGGCAAGCGCTATTTTACTGGATCACGGCGATATTCTGTCTATGACCCCTGTGTGGGCGGTGGAAGTGCCGGACCGTCCTTCCGGACTGGCGGATTTGCTGGCGGTGCTGGCGCAGGCGCATGTGGATGTGGAGTATATGTACTCCCTGTTCGCAGGTCAGGATGGTCATGCCTATATGGTGCTGCGGATTTCCGACGAAGCGTCCTTCACCAAGGCGCTGGAGGGCACCGATATCAAGCTGGTCGGCAACGACGAGTTGGGTCTGAAGTAATATATTTTAACCGGCTCCCATCAGGGAGCCGGTTTAGACTGTCAAAATAGTGGTATGTTGCGATAAATTATTGGGGACCTCTAAAAACTCCCTTTCGGCGAAGTGCCCGTTCTTTTGCTCCAACTTATGCTTATAAAAACCTTGAAATACATCCAGTATTCCTGCGGTTTTTACCACATAATTTGAAGCAAAATTCCTGGGCACCCACTCGAAATTGAGTTTTTAGAGGTGCCC
>JAZQIN010000021.1:0-10554 GCA_045541155.1 Faecousia sp. | reverse complement strand
TCGATGTACTCTCCCCGGTCACCGGCAAAGACCAGCTGACCGCTGCCGCCGCTGATGATGTCCCGGATGAGGGTGTAGAAACGCCGCTCCGTTTCGGAGGTACCCAGCCAAAGCTTCACATCCCGGCCCTCCTCCACCGCCTCCATCAGGGCTTCATAGCTGCTGTTCACCAGAGAATAGCTGCCATCCTCAGCCGTTTCCACTTGGAACATACACGGTTCTACGCCGCCCAGCTCCTCCTCATACACCTTCACTTGATTTGCGGCGATGACCACCCGATAGGAAACATCGGTCACCACACAGCCGAAAACGATATAGCTTTCCGGTGAATGGACCAGCGCCAGCACCTTGGTTCCATACCGGCACCGCAATACCAGCCCCTTCGCCTCTGCCGCACGAATTTCCTCGTAGGTCTTGTCAGCAGCGTAGCCATCCGCATCATTACCGGTGATGGTGACAGTGAACGCCTGCGTCTGTTCAGGCAGTTCTACAGGTATATACACTGCCATGGCGCTGGCAAGAGCGTCCACATTTGTTACATCAGCCACCTCCACATAGCTGGCAACTACACGGACGAAGGCAGCCTCCGTCTCCACTTGATAGGATCCAGGCTCGAAGGCTGTGGCGCTGCTGAAGGAAAGGTCTGCGTTGTAGCACACCAGTAAGGTCTTCACCGTCTCAGGTGCGGCAATGCCGATTTTACCGCTGAGATTAGGGAAGTAACCGGACCGTATCCGGTTGTTCACTGCCGCATCCATGCCGTCTTCTGTCTTGATAGAACCTAGTTCGAAATCTACAACCATCCGGGTGGATACGCTTTTCGTCAACGCTTCCGCCTTCTGGTACAGCTCCACAGTGGCATCTTTAACTTCCTGCGCAGCTTCATCAGCAGACTGGCAGTAGTTAGAGGCCGCCTGCGCATACTGCTGCGCCTGCTTTGACCAGCCCTGCACTTGCGAAAGGTCGATTAAATCCTGCCACTGGTCATCCGAACCGGTGACCCACTTCCACTGCAGAATCCCGTTCAAATACCGCAGCTGTACCTTGTCACCCTTCAGGGATTCCAGCCACTCTTGCTCGGTGCCCTGAAAGCCATGCTTCACCGCCAGTCCGTAGGCGGTGAAATAATAAGGGGGGCTGACACTCAAACCGCATTCTCCTTTCCGTAGCCCTGCACCGGATCATAGGTATTGAGGAACCAGTGCTTAAAGCTGTCGTAATGGGCATTGTACTGCTCCATAGAATTCTGATACTTGTCGTATTCTCCATTGGCATAGTCAATCATGGCAAAGAGCCAGTGGTCGTAGATACTGTCATGGGGGAACGGAACCAGCGGTTCATGATCGAGGCAGTCCGGATATTTGTAGTCCAGCTCCTGAACCTGAGCAATGTCCATCATACATACGCTCAAACCCAGCCGCCCATCCAGCTCAGAGATCCAACCCAGTTTGACCTCCATGGGGAAATCGTTGGGCTTCTGCCTATCTGCTCGCTCAATGATTTGTTTTATGGTTTTACCCATCGTTGCATACTCCTTTGCAAAAAGGGCATGGGCGCATGGCCCACGCCCTTCCTATGTAGCTTAAATCACGTCCGCCAGCGCAGCACCGGCGGCAATACCGCCGCAGCAGGCGAAGCGCCAGTCCACGAAACCGGCACCGAATCGACAACGGCCACGCCAAACATTGGCATCGTTGTCATCGTTCAGGTTGGAGCGGATGCTCAGCTTCTCACGGTCGATCCACTTAGGGCCGTCCGCCGCTTCGATATAGTCATCATCCAGCAGCATCCAAGGCTCCACGCCCTTAGCGATGAACTGATTCAGATAGCCCCAGATTTTTACCCTCCAGCGGCCAAACTGGAAGTTAAAGCCGTTATTGGCGGTGAGGGGATCCTTATCCGCACCGATGGCGGCGAAGACCTTCCGCTTCAGGGCAGGAATGTTGGGGATGGCAATGGTGGTGGGAGCCACATCCAGCAGCTCTCCGTTGTCCCCTTTGAACTGCTGCATGGCAGCCTCTGCCATATCCAGTGCCTCCACGCTGAAGGCGTCAGAGAACAGATTGGCCTGCGTAGCGCCCTTCGCCTTGGGCTTGTGAGCCTTATGGAACAGGGGCAGACCGTCTGCACCCAGAACGTCAAATTTCTTCCTGCCAAAGGTGATCGCGCCCTGACCATTGATTGCGCCGCCGTAGATGGCAGCGCCGAAGTTTTCACGGGCGCGATACCAGCCCTTGATGAAGCCAGTGGGCTTCTGCTTCAGGTCCATGATCTTACCATCGTCCACAGCCTCCTTAGAAATGGCGAAGGAATCCTTCCAGGTCTCGTAGACGAAGATTTTCCGATAGCCCTCCTCCATGAAGTCAGCGGGATACGCGCCGTTCTCGCCCACGGGCTCAAATCCGTTCATACCGGTCATGCTAATATACGCATCCATGGCGTTCTCAGTGGTTTCCATGGAGAAGAATTCGCCCAGCATACTCTTCTTTTCAAGAGCTTCTCCTCTGCTTTCCAGCACACTACGGATAGGGGCTTCACAGACACCAAAAACAGGATCTGCAACATGGGATTCGAAAGAAAAAATGTTACCCATACTATTTAGTCTCCTTTCTTAGAATCAGTGGAACCGGCCGCAGACCTCGCTGCCGGCGGCGGTGTCCTCCAGATACGTCACCTCGAAGGAGCCTGCGGCGGAAGCGTCCACCTGCAAGCCACCGGCGCTGACCTGAAGCTTGGTGCCAATGTCGGCATCAGCAGCCTCTGCGCTGAGGTGCGTTACGTAAATATCGTTCTTAACCACTGCGGCCACAGGAATCACCTGACCGTCGATGGCGGTGATGTCCGCCATACACAGATAGGTAGGCGTGGTGGTGGACGCTGCGGAAATGGGGGCCAGCTTGCCGCCGCTGGCGTTCAGCAGCTGACCGGCCTTGTAGGTACCGGCGGCAGCGGGGAGATACTCCCAGGGCTGCAACGCCGTACCCATGTTTTTCGGGGTAAACATGGAACTTGTCCTCCTTAATGTTTTGTAACTTTGTTGTAGTGGGCGATAATCTGAGCATCAGACATACCGGGATTCAGCTGCCGGTACAGGCTCATCACTTTGGCAGGCACCGTCAAAGCGCCTTCTCCACGGCTGCCAACAGGGCCGGTCATATGCTCCTTGCCACGGGCATTGTTCAGCGCCTGCTGTCGTGCGGCCTCGGCCCTGGATGCCTCGATTTTCTCCCGATTGACCAGATAGTGTGCGTGCTCAAAGGAATAGCCCTTGTCCACCAGTTCCTTAAACTGGTCGTAATTGGGCATATTCAGGAAGTCCGCCGGGGTATTGATAGAGGGGTCGATAGCATGAATCTTTGCAATCTCCGCATCGATTCGTGCCTGATCTGCCGCCTCCTGTTTTGCCGCTTCGGCAGCAGTGTCCCGGTCAATGAGGGCCTGCGCCTGCTGCATCAGCGGATGCTCACCGATGGCCTGAGCCAGCCCCTCCGGGGTCAGTTTACCAGCCTTCAGCTCCCGTTCCAGCTGTACCTGAGCGGACTGCTTTTCCCACGCCTGATACTCCTCCATACTGGTGATGGGCTTTCCGGTGTAGGTGTTTTTCAGTCCGGCCTTGGCAAAGAAAGCGGTCATAGTCTGATTATTCTGCTCACGTTCCTTTTTGAGCGCGTCGGCAACGGCCTTGTCCACCGCTGCCTGTTGCTCCTGCTGACGGCGACGGGCGGCATTGGCACGCCGCTCAGCCTCCGTCAGAGGGGTCTTATCCTCCCCTGCCCCGCCTGCCGCTGTATCCGCAGGCGTATCCTGCATACCCGTGTCCACGGTCGGTTCAGCATCGGGCGCATTGGAGGGTGTATCCGCTGCCGCAGGGGCGGCGATGCCCTGCTCTTGTGCGCCTTCATCAGTAGATGCTGGTGTCTCTTTGGCAGCAGGGGCGGCGACCTCCTGCGCTTTTGCGCCTAAACCAAAGGCTTCAAACAATTTTTCTTCTGTCAACTTCGCCATAACGGCTCCTTTCCCAGCCGCAACGGCTGTTTGGATGTTTGCGCTATCCCTGCGTATTCATTGTCATTTCGCGCCGAAGGCGCAATGCCTTCTCCCGGGGAGAAGGTGGCACGGCGAAAGCCGCGACGGATGTGGAATGCGGGCGATACCCTTTAATTACCACATACGTCAAGGCCTGCACCATGCGTGGACTCCTGCCCATCACTTCTTACCGCTGCGCAGATCCTTGCCGGTCTTCCGGCTGATGTGCTTGGGCTCAGTGTGCTGGCTGGGTGCCTTCACAACCTGAGAGCCGGTATTCTTAATCTGACCTGCATAACCGTTCTTGCTCATGATTCTTCCTCCTTTCCATCAAAATGTGTCATTGCGAGGGGTTAAGCCCTATAGCAATCCATGCTTAAAGAGGAGCTGTCACCGCAGGCGCTTGAGGGGTGGGCGGAGCAGTCATTCCCTGCCCGGGTACCTGCATTGCCTGCATCATCTGAATCTGTTCCTGCTCCCGTGCAAGGCGTTCCTCCAAATGCTTTTTGGTAGCCGCCGCACCGGGATAGTGCAGCTCCTCCATCTTGGCCCAGAACAGAATCAGGGTATCCGTAGAGGTAGGATCACCGAAGGCACCGGTCTGGAGGTTCATTCGGGTCTCCTGCCACATTGCCTCCCGGTTGCTGGCCAGCGGCGCCGCCGTATCGCAGCTGAACAGGAACTGATCGTTCCAGTGCCAGTTGCCGTCGGCATCCTGTTCCAGAAAGTCGTACCGGTCAAACTCCTCATAGATGGTCTCACCCTGAGAATCCTTGTAGCTGACAGGAATCGGCTCATCGGCATAGGCCAGCTGATACTTGAACATCAGCTCAAAGATTTTGGCATAAGCGGCCTTTTTCATGACCCGTTTGCTTTCCATCCGGCCGGCGGCCTGTGCTGCAGAGAACTCCTTTGCCACCGCCGAGGTAGCAGTGGGGTCACGCCGTCCCTGGAGGGAATCGGTAATACCAAGCATCTGCCGGGCCTCCTCATAGACCTGCGCCATGTAAGCCAGCTCATATTGGAGTTCACCGGTGAAGGTGTATACATCAATCATGCCCTTGTGCTCCGGCCTTTGCAGATAGACCTTTTTGGAGTCTTTCGGATCGATCTGTATAAACTCCTCCGGCGGCAGCGTGATCAGGGAACCGGCCTTCATGATCCGGTCAATGACCTTCTGCTCCAGCCGGTTGATGGTGTTCTGCTGATCCCGAATCACGTCCACGTCGGAGTTGCCCAGCAGCTGTCCGTATACAGACACGCTGCACTGAATCACCACCGGCAACACATCCGGCTTGTAGAAGGGAATCTGGGTGGGCTGCCATACCACTTCCCCATCCGTGTCAAATTGGTATCCGGCACCGGGAATCTGGGTACCCATGGAGGTCTTTACGGGTAGGAACACCTGCTCATACTCCATGGTCTTACTGGAAAACTCTTTGCATCCGCACCATGGGCAACAATCCCCGTCATAGCGTGGCTGGTCATTCCCTAACGGAATCCCCTCCAATCCCTCCGACGCTGCGTCATCCATGAATTGGTCAGCCAAAACCCCAGCCATCTGATGACCGGCAGTAAGCGGCGTATCAACGTCCGGAGGCTCTGGGGTCAGTCCCTCCTGTGCATGGATAAGCTGCCCCCGAAGGGGACGCACCCGACCGCACTGGCAGCAGACCGGCAGCCGTCTGGCCTGATAGTCCTCCAAATCCTCCAGCTCCACATCGTTGACCCAGCTGTACCGGTCAATGCCGCCGTTGGGGTTCCGGTGGAAGCCCACATACTGGGTCACTGCATCGTCACTCTGATCCTCGTTGCCGCTCCCCCGAATCTCCGGCTCACTCTCTCCCTGATCCGCAACGTCCTTGCCGTACTTCTGTCGGATGGCCTCCTTGGTGGTTGGGATCTTGACGATGAACCAATCCATATCCTCCACGCCGGTGTACACACCGGGCTGGGGTACAAACTGCTTGGGATGTAACAGACTGAGGACGAACTCGCCAACATGGTCAAAGCTGCGCTTTGTGTTGTCCCAGTCAGCAAGGAAACCCACACCGCCCTGAATCGGCACCGTCCGTTCCGCCATGTCGTTGATGGTCTCGAAGGGCAGCCGGTCCAGCTCATTGCGGATAAAATGCTCAATGATGTTGGCCAGACGCTCATCCTTCTGCCGCCGGGGAGTCACCTTCGGCTGCAGGATTTCCGAGCTTATTTGGCTCTCAATGTTCTCGAATACAATGTTGCGTACATGGCTGGTCTGGAGGTTTTCACCATCGTCGCCGGTATCACCGGGGACCAACGGCTTCAGAACGTTGGATCCGGAGTAGACGGCTTCCCGTTCGTTCATCTTCGCCACCTCAGGGGCGTACTTCATATCCCCATCGGATAGCCGTCCCTGCCACTGTCGCAGTTTTTCATTTTCCTTTTTCACGCGTATCCTCCTTTAGGGCTTGCCCCACATCTGTTCCATAATGGCTCTCTGCTCGGGGGTAGCCCGGTAATAGTCCGCCAGCGCCTGGGGCGACCAGCTGGAGCCTTTTCGCCCTGACTGCTGAACCTCACTGCTTTGCTGTGGCCGGATGGCGTGGGCAATGGCGAGGGATATCACCAAATCATCGTGTTCCCCCTGCTCTGCCTGAGGCTTCCAGTTTTCGTCATAGATGAATACCAGCATTTCCCGAAGGGTATCCACGTCCCAGATGGTGTCCAGTGCATTCTTTGCCACGTCCTTCAGGCCATCCACAATGATGGGACGTGTCTTTGGGCTGGTCACAAAGCCGTAAGCATCCACATGCTTTCCCAGATAGTTGTCGTACCGTTTGCGGACATACAGATTGGGATAATTCATGTCCTCCAGACACATCTGGGGGTAAGTGGAATAGTTGGTCTCAATGCCCACCAGAGCCTTGTTGTAGTACAGGCCCAGACAGTACATCTGCTCCGCAAACTGCCGTTCTCCGAACTGATGGTGGATTACCGCCACCTGTTCACCGGTGCGATTGTCCAATACATGACCGGCGAAGAAGTCACTGCCGGTGCCAGCGGTGTCACCGCTGAGGACGTAGGGAACGCCTCGCTCCGGCTGTTTCCGGATGCGTATCGGGCCATCGGACTCCGATACCCATTCCCAGCTGAGGATCCGCCCGGAGCCTTCCTGCCCTTCCTCGACATCTCCAGCACGATCTACACGGAACCGTCCACGCTCCCAGGCTACATCCTCCACCTGCTTAATCCGCAGTACCAGCGAGGGTTTGTCGAAGGCACAGCGGCCGGTGGAGATGAATGCCTCCTCCGGCGTGCAGGGGTATTCCTGATGAAATAAATCCAAATCGCCACCGCACTGCTCCGCAATGCACCAGCGCCGCCATGCCAGCTGCTCATCATCCAGCCCGTAGGTGTCAGCCAGAATCTGCTCCTCCTCGGTTCTGACGAAGCCTTTTCGGGGCTTTCTCCGATAGTCCGGCATCTCATACCAGGCAAAGAAGATGGGCGTGTAGCCGTCGGTGCCGTCCTTCTGGGCCTGCACCGCAGCGTCCCATTTGGCCTTGAAATCGTCAAAGCCATTGGCGGTGGACTCAATCACAATCAGCGTCCCGGGCTTGTCCGGCACGGACTGTACAAGACCGGTGAATGTCTCTGCCTTGTTCCCCGGCCAGAATGCGTACTCGCTGAGGTGTAGGCACTTGAGGGTGTAGCTTCGTCCAACGCCCTTGCCACCGGCAGTGGCACATCGAATCCGGCTCCCCAGCCCCTGACCGTCACTGCCATCCCGACTGGGCTTGTCGAATACCAGCTCCTTGGCGTTGGAGGCTTTGGTCATGGGTCGGAGCTTCGCCGGCAGGTAGTCAAAAAATCGTTTCACCATCCGGAACAGGTTGGCGGTGGCCTCGTCTTTGTGGGCGACAATCATGCTTTCGACGTACCTTGCGGTGGAGGTAAGCCAGAAGACGATGGCAACCACCACCGTGCTAAAGCCCATCTGACGGGCTTTCAGGATGATAATCCGAACCGGCTTTCCAGCCTGCCACTGCGCCTTGATGGCGTTGTATAGCCGCTGCTGCGGCGGATTGAGGATCAGGGCAACCAGATGCCCTTCCTTGTCCCGTATCTTCAAGAAAGCCTGAATGAACAGCAGGCAGTTGAGCAGGATGTTCAAAACGTCTGACCTCCCTCGCCGGCGGCCTCCAGCTGAGCCAGCAGGTCCTCCACCGTGCCGCCTGCATCCGTAGCCACCTCCTTGCCAACGCCGAAGTTGTGGACAAGATTGAACTCCACCCCACGGAAGTCCTTACCCTGCCGCATCAGGCTCTGCTCTTCGAGCCATGCGCGCATGAGCCCCCCCGCGCACGCTACCGTGTCGGCAAACTCCGGGTCTTTGGCATATTCCGACCAGGTGCTGCGATGGATTTTCAACGCCACACACAGGCCGCTGACGGTGGGCGGCAGCAGGAACTCGATTCGCTTCATGGTTTCGCCCAGCCGGTTTTCAACCGGCACGTCCTCGAAAATCATGTGGCCGTACTTGTCAAGCCGACCGGTGGGCTTTTTCTCCGTCACCACAGCCTCCCGGCTGATGGAGTCGAAGTATCGCTTCACCGCCTTGGCAAAGCTCCTCGCCGTGTATTTCTTTTGAGCCATCCAGCCACCCCTTTGTGAATGCAAAATGCAAAATGCAGAATGATTTGTGCCACAGGCGCATAACCTTCTCCCCTGTCATTGCGAGGCTCCGCAGGAGCCGTGGCAATCTCCCGGTAATCCGTCTCCCAACGCCGCAGGCAAATAAAAAAGGCCCGTGCCGCAGACCGCCGAAGCAGTCCGTGACACGGGCAAAAGGCAAATAAAAAAAGCCAGCACCACGAATCGCATTTAGCGATACATGGCACTGGCACTATGGCACTGGCACTGAGGAAATATTCACGATAGACTCTTGTTTACATTTGCGGCAATAAACCACAAAATTTCTTGCTTCCGTCTCAGGCAGAAGCTTGTGAATCAGAAAACCACAGTTCGGACAACACAGCCCAGCTCGGCTTGAATTGATTCGCCTGTCTGCTCCTCGAGACCATCCTTGATTTGTCTTCATTTTACCACAACTCTGATTGGTTTGCAAGATTTTTCCGCCTCCTATTTTTTCTTTTCCCTATTATTATACACTACCCCAAGTCTGAAATTTTCTTTTCAGTTGGTTTTGGCTGCGAAGCAGCCCTTGCCTCCCTCCTTGATGGAGGTGGCAGCCCGAACGGGCTGACGGAGGGAGTGTCCTTCCTGGTCTTCCGGCAAATACGCCATCATGTAGCAAAACCGTCCGTAGCAGTTGTCGCACTGGGCACGGTCAACAATTTTCGCCCCAGCCGGCGGCACCAGCGGTTCCCCTGCCGGTACAAACTCCGACCGTGCCTTTGGCTTCAGCATCCCCCGGCTGGCGCACCAGCTCCGGTCCCCTACATGACGGCGGCCTTGGATTCGTGGCTCCTTTGTGAAATACTTACCCCAGCGTTCCGGCCCGTCCCAGCCGAACCGCTCGAACTCCACATTGTCCCCCCACCGACTCCAGAGTTGCCGAAGTTGCTCATAATCCTCCCCGGTGGCGTTGACTATCAAATGATGGTGTAGCCGACCACCGGAGTGATATCCTTCCGTGGTGTATACATATTTCAAGACCTCTCCATCCTGCCGCCTTTGCTGTCGCAGCAGCCGTATGAAGTACTTCATTCGTTTCGCCGCCTCCTCCCGATGCCGCGGCAAATGCTCATCCCGATAGGAAAACGTCACCACCAAATCGTTGCTTTTAAAGTTGGCAGCCAATATCATCATCAGCCTTTGCCAGCTGAGCTTTGCATTCAGGCTTTCCCTCGCTGGCGTGGAGATCAACGCCTTCGCCTCCCGCCGGGTTCCCGGGTCCGGGCCCCGGATAGCGGTATATTGCACCGCCATCCAGAGCCGCCCGGCCTGAATCACCTTTAATCGTTCCTTTGCCATAAAACCTCCAGTTTTTTCTGTCATTGCGAGCCCCGAAGGGGCGTGGCAATCTCATCCTGCATTGCAGGAATCCTTGGCTCTCCCTCCGGGAGAGCTGGCACGGCGAACGCCGTGACTGAGAGGGCAATCACCGCACTTTCCTCCCATCCAGCAATACCTCATAACCATCCGCCCGGAGCTTCTGCCGCAGTTCCTTCCCGGGCATCGTCACCTCCGGACCATGAGCCATCACGACTCTCCATTTCTCACGACTTCCCACATGGAGCGCCCTCCTTCAAATCAAACAACCGTGCTCCATTGTCCTGTAGCACCTGATAAATGCCCTTGGCGAACATCTCCACCACTTCTTCCTCGTTCTCGATCACCAGACCGGCGTGATTGCGAATGCCATGGAGAATCTCATGCCACAGAGTCTGACACCGTTTCTGATGGGAGGTGCCGTAGGTGTCCGAAAGCTCAATCAGACAATCGTCAAAATCAATGTGCCCATAGGCCACGTTCACACCGTCATTCAGATTCGGCGCATACAGAATCTCATACTCCACCCCACCA
>JAZQIN010000020.1:0-6079 GCA_045541155.1 Faecousia sp. | reverse complement strand
TACAACGGCAGTACCACCGGCCAGAACGCCAACTACGGCATCATGATGCGCTATACCGACGAAACCGTCGAAGACTATAACGCCTTCTACTCCGCCGACTACTCCGTCGAATCCAAGCGCCCCTCTATGACCATCACCTATCAGCCAGATTCTAACAATATTGATGTGGATGTAGGGTCTACCTACACACTCACTGCCCCGAATGTGAGTGGAACAATTACATGGTCCTCTAGCAATACATCCGTTGCTACTGTGAATTCTTCCGGGAAAGTGACCGGTGTCAAGGCAGGACAGGTATCTGTGACTGCCTCTTCAGGTGGTGTAGTTCAAAAAAAAAATACCATTTACGTTACGGTTGCTGATGGCGTGTACTATTTGGGCAGTAATTCCGGACTGTATATGGCCATGGAGGGAAGCTTGTCCTCTGGAACGCCCGTCAAACTACTTTCTAAACAGACGGCAGGGCCGGCTAAGATTCGCCAGCTTTGGAAAATCGAATATGTAGATAGTGGATACTACTTCATTCGCTCTCTTTATAAAGCAAACAAAGCTGTGCAAATCACAAGCAACACAGCAAACATCACCACTGTGGATACAAGTACAAACCCTTATGCAGCATCTCTGAATTGCCGATGGATAATTGAAGCAAATTCATCCGGCTATATATTTAAACACAGAAACACCAGCACCAGTACAAGTGCCCAATGCTTACGCCCTTCCGGTACTAGTGTAGTTACCAGCAACTATGTATCCAGCAACCCGGCCTTCACTTGGACACTTACACCGGATACATCTGTGGACGAGGATTTGCTGCTTATAAACATTGAAGTGGGCTTACCAGCTACTGATGCAGTCCGATATGTAACCTCTGGAGAGAGGGCTACATTATCTGATTTAAATATTGCAGCATCTTTTATAAGCCAGCACACAAATTATCAGAAGATAAAATGGACCTCCTCCAATCCTTCCGTTGCAACAGTAGACGTGTCAACAGGTATGGTAACTGGTGTGTGGGAAGGCCAAACCACAATAACAGCAAGCAGAGAATATGGCGACTCTACGTATTCAGAGTCGTACACCATTAATGTCTTGCCTGTTCCAGAGGGGATCTACTTTATAAGGAATTGCGAGTATGAAGGGTATTTGCAAATCGATAACGATGATGCCTCCAATGATTATGTTACATCCGGCGCCGCAATGGAGCATTGGCCATACCACGGGCAGGCCCAACAGAAATGGAAGATTACCCCTCTGAGTGATGGATATTACTCTATCATTTCTGTTAAAAGCGGTTTGGCATTGTCTGTACCAGCCGGGCAGACCAATGCTTCCAATATATCTTTGGTGCAAGATTCGTATAACGGATATGATTGCCAGAAATGGATGATATCGCAAACTGATGACTACTGCTATAAGATTCAACCGAAATCTGCCAAGGTTTTGAGCAATAATCTGGGTATGGCTATGGGGCCTTGTGATTCCACAGCTATATATGGTGCGTGTATAGAACAACGGAGTTACGTTAGCGATGTCTTTTATAGAGATGAATGGCAGATATGCTCCTTTATCGACATCGGAATGAGTACGGATAATTATACCGACCATGAGGATCGTGAACGCTAATCTTACCTCTATGCGGACACTTTCTATAATGGGCTGATTACTTCACTAGAATCACCAACATCCAGAACTCATCATTACAATATGGGTTCTACACATACTGCCACTAAAGAAGACTTTGCAACGAACGGCGCTATTTCGAACAGCATCGATTTTATGGTCTATATCGGTCATGGTCACGATGCTCATTTAGGAGAAGAAGATAAACAAAGTAGCCATAAGGCTAACCATCTCCAATATAGCTACTCAACAAACAATGTGATAAACGTGAATGACGTATGCGAAAATACATCTTATAGCCAATCGTACAAAGATTCATTTTGCTTATACTCAGATGAAGTCAACTTTGGATTCCGTGGATCGGACCTCCGATGGGTCTGGCTGTACACCTGTAATTTCTTGAGACCAAACGATTCTGTAACGGATACGTCACTAAAGGAAATGATGACCGGTGCGCATATCCTAATGGGATATGCGACCCAATCCACTGTTTGTAACGCAATGGATTCACATTTTGCCTATCAGCTCCGTGCTGGAAATCCTATCATCGACTCCTTTTTCTTCGCCGGGAAAAATGGGGAAGCATATGAAGCAACTTCAGATCATACTCAGAAGGTACTCTACATTACACAAGCACGAAATGAAACGCTTTACAGTCCGCAGATTCATTATGAGTACGATTCTGATGACGTAAAGATACTCACGAATACATTCAAAGGATTGAAAATTGAGATAGGAGAAGAATCATGAAAAAATTGTTTTGTATTATCATATGTTATTCTTTGCTGGTGTTTACAGGGTGCGATATGCGGAATAGCCCAATCCCCCAAAAAGATGATTCGCTGACCACAGGCTCCAATGCGGAACAGCAGTTACCTCCCCTGAAAACCGAGGGACAGTACCTTCGGATTAACGTGAGTGGCGAAACACTGGGAAAGGATTTGGAAAAACACATCAGTGCAGACACCTCCGTCACTATTACAGCAAATAAAACGCTCCCTTCACAAATGCCAATCTATGAGATAACTGAACGCATTATCACCGAAGAAGAGTTTCAGAAATTGAAAGAACATGTGGAAGTCCCGGAATACACTTCACGATGGCTTGGCTGGGAATTAGACGGAAATAGAGTTTATGGTCGATTTGCGGATTACGGAACTGGAGTTGTTACAATGTCTAATGAAGAACTGGAGACACAAGCCCGAAAAGTGTTTTCGCAGATTTCTTTTTTGGAAGGTGAATATGTATATTATGGTATCTGTGGCGAGGAAACTCTAGAGGATTCAGAGGGCAGTTGCGCAACCCGTGTCATGGTCGCTTTCTGTAAGGTTTTGGATGACGCACGAATAATCGGTAATGATCGATGCTATATGTGGTTTAACGACAGCGGTCTGGTAGAAATCGCCATTGATTTATTTAGCTATGAACAGATAGGCACTATGGACATGATTACGATAGAGGAAGCGACAAACAAGATTAAAACGCCGGATGCTTTTACCATTAATACTGCGTCCAGTGGAACAAATATCGCAAATACGCTCAATGTGGACCATATCACATTACTACTGGTCAATCAGCAATCCAGAGGATGCACTATTTTACAGCCATTGTATATATTCAACGGAACAGCAACACTCCAAGACGATACACAGACAGAGTTTTCTTCCGAAATCATTGCCATCCCGGAGTCCTACACCTACGAAGCCGAATAATCGTAACCAACCATCCCGGCTTTCGCCGGGGTGGGGGCATGCCCTTCCCTGTCTGGCAACCGTCCAATCGTGGTACAACGGCAGTACCACCGGCCAGAACGCCAACTACGGCATCATGATGCGCTATCCCAACGAAACCGTCGAAGACTATAACGCCTTCTACTCCGCCGACTACTCCGATTCCGCCAAACGCCCCTCTATAACCATTGCCTATTATACTTCCGCTGAAGGGGTCGAAGTCGCAGAGCGTGCCACTCGTACCCTCACACCGCCGGATGTAACCGGAACGATTACATGGACATCCAGCAATACATCTGTTGCCACCGTGAATTCCTCTGGTAAGGTAACCGGCGTTAAAGCCGGACAGGCACTGGTCACTGCATCTGTCAGTGGTTCGATTAAAAAATCCTATTACGTTATCGCAAATGGTTCTGTAAAGATGCGCCCCTTGAACGGCACCACCTACGCCGGAACCAATGTGGTTGTTGCAAGCGACCCCGGCTCCCCGTACAACTGGACCATGAGCCGGAATACCACTGTAGCAGATTAGGTCCTGCTAATCAATACCTCCAACATTCGCCGAATCGCTGATGAAGCATACAACAGATATTTCGAAACAGACCATCTCGTCGTTTTGTGGAGCGATAGTAGTCCTGGAACTTTTTGTAAGGGTTCAGGTAGCACTCATGAAATACTTGATGGGTATGGTGTCGTGCCCTTCGCAACTGTTGATGGAGAAAAATATTCATGGCCTGTTGTTCAAGTACTTACAACGAGTCAATTTGACGGACGCGACGAAGACGGAGCCTGTTCGGTACAAACATTCATGAAAATTATCCTCGCACACGAAACAGCCCATACCTTGGGATTACCCGATATGTATAGCGTATCAGGACACGATAACGGGCAGGTATCGTGTCTTATGAGTCATTTCGATTCCGTTGCGGTCGATACTCTTTGTAGTTTAATTCAGGAAAACGGTGGGAATGCATTTTGTACGTACTGTTATAACCAGCTCCAAACTTTCATTCCCGATGACGCTTACGAAAGCTGACCAAATCAAGGAGGGGGTAAAAATATGCGCAAAATATGTTCTTTTATTATCCTACTGCTGCTGATTCTAGGGTTATCTGGTTGCTCGCACATCGGATACAAACTGACCCAGGAAGGTGATCAGTACTACATGGTGCTGACTGGTGATGTGCCCACCGGCGGCCCCAATGACCTGGAAAAAGGAGCCTATATTTACGGCGAAGGTCCCGATACCACCTTCAACTCTTTAGCCGAGATGAAACGGGATATCAAGTACGGCTTTTTTTCGCAACAGGAACTCCACGACATCGGCTTGTTCTTTGAGAAAGACACTCAGGGCCGCTTCCCTGTTTGCGATATCAATAATTTGTGGCAGGCAATCCCCCCGGATACTATGAAGCTGGATGATATTAGCTGGAGTGGGAAAACCTACACCATGAATTTCCAATCCGACGATGATTCGGTTTCCGGATTCGTTTACCGCTGTTCTCAGGAAGAATTAGATGAAATTGTTGAAGAATACTCAAATTATGACAATGTGAGCAAATCAAAGGTACTCAGGTCGGAGGAAACCGACCGAAACGCCGTGGTTTTCTCCCACACAGACAGCTCACGCAAGAATATTTACTATACAATTGCGGAAGAGGGCAAGCTACTTCATATTTGGGAGGAATACAATGCCTCCTCGGTTCCCACACAAATCATGATATATGGTTCGGATCAAGGACAGTGCTTCGTCGTAAGCTTGAATGGCCTTAGCCAGCGCCCCACTACCGAGTGGCTAGCCGAATGGGGGCTGGAAAGATATTCGGGATCAGAGTTTTCCGTTGGGAGCTATGTCATGCTCTTTGGAATCCCCCTCCTGCTCATCGGTGCTGCCACCATATTCACTCTGGTCCGCAGAAGAAAAAAGCATTCCCGCAGTCCGGATTCAAAAGGAGTAAGATTATGAGCAGATTCAAAAACTTATCCAAGAAATCCCGAATTATCCTCATCATTGGTTTGGTGTTGGTAGTCTGCCTAATTCTTGTGGGTATGGTATACTGGTTCATTGCTTCAAGGCTATTAAGTAGAGAGTATGAGCCGGATCTCATCATTTCCTCTCCAGATGGCCAGTATGAGCTGGTAGTTCGTGAATGGTACTATCTTGTAGGCGGTGGATCAGAAATCTACATCAGAAAGCCCGGACAGGACAAATGGTATAATAGTTGGATGAAAAAGGAAATTGGGACTACAAGTTCGGAAACTCTCTCCTTTGCCGGGGGGCATTATTATGTAGAATGGAAGAGCGACAAAGTCACAATATATTATTATAAGGGTCTAGGCATTGAAAATGTGAATGATTGCTCTACATGGCGCGGCATTGTCAGTTATGACCTGAAATGACGGCTGTTTTCGATATGGATAGCATCTGAATATTCTATGTAAAGATTAGCTGAATCTTCAATTTCCCCGTTGTCCGTATCCTCACCTCGGAGAATCGGGGGGTATGCGCCGAATCACCGGTGTCCCTCACAAAACCGTAATCTCCCTTATTCCCCCGGCGTTTGCTGGGGGAATAAGGAGTGCATCTTGTGGTAATCGACCCTCAGGTGGTCACCGATTCCACCCGGACCAACATCATCGATAACTACGTTCTGGAGGGTGCCGGAAACCAGAACCGGAATCTGGATCGCCTGTATATCGGCAACCGTTCCGGCGGTCGCAACCGGGCC
>JAZQIN010000019.1:0-25147 GCA_045541155.1 Faecousia sp. | reverse complement strand
GCGGTCGGTGGGGATAGAGCGAGCGAAGTTCAATATTGGACTATCGAACTTAATATACAACCTGTGCCGATACGAATTTCTCCACAGGTCTGTGTCAATCACGGCCTGAATGCCCTGAAATGGGGCATTTGAGCCGAAATTAACAAGGGGTAATTCTGAAAAATGCCACTTTGCAGAATTGTAAAGGTTTTATGGTAGTTTTTAGAGGTCCCCGATAATTTAGCGCACGAACGCTTCTCCTCATTTTTCACTCAAAAAAGGCCACCCGTTGGGTGACCTTTCAGTCCACTGGCCTGTTGCTTTTGATTGTTCAAATCCCACTTTTTGATAGAACAAGGCCCCATCCTCCTAGGATGGGGCCTTACTCTATGGCGGAGAAGGAGGGATTTGAACCCTCGATACCCTTTTGGGGTATACACGATTTCCAATCGTGCGCGCTCGGCCAGCTACGCGACTTCTCCATATGTCACACTTGCGCTGACTTGGATATAATACACCATCCGGGTCATTTTGTCAAGAACTAATTTTCTTTTTTTCGCAGCTTGCGACAAAACCGCCACGCCACCCCGAGCTAAGGGATTCCCTTTCACTCAGGGTGGCAGTCTGGAAGACACTGCAGCATGCACGCAAACAGTTTCTACATAATACCCGCTCTATTCTACCAGTTTCAATGTGAAAATTGGCTGTGATACAATTTGGAATAGAAACCCTGTTTTTTCAGGAGTTCCTCATGCTTTCCCTGCTCCACGATTTGACCGTCACGCATAACCAGAATCCTGTCGGCCTCCTGAATGGTGGACAACCGATGGGCCACGATGAAGCTGGTTCGCCCCTGCATCATGGTATTAAATGCCTGCTGAATTTTAGCCTCGGTCCGGGTATCAATGGAGGAAGTAGCCTCGTCCAAAAACAGCATTGGCGGCAGACATAGCATCACCCGCGCAATGCAAAGCAGCTGCTTCTGTCCCTGAGACAAACTGCCCCCATTTTCCCCTATCACCGTGTCATACCCCTCAGGCAGACGTTTGATGAAGCTGTGTGCATGGGACAACTTTGCGACATGCAGAATCTGATTCTCGGTGGCATCCGGCTTACCCATGGCAATGTTTTCACGAATGGTCCCGGCTCGTAACCATGTATCCTGCAGCACCATTCCCACACAGTGGCGCAGATGGGCGCGTTCCATATCTCGAATATCCACACCATCCAGCCGAATCTGACCTCTATCGCAGTCGTAGAATCGCATCAGCAGATTGATGAAGGTGGTCTTTCCGCAGCCGGTGGGCCCAACAATTGCCACACGCTGTCCCGGCCGCACCGAAAGATTTAAATTCTCAATCAGCGGCCTGTCCTTATCGTAGGAAAAAGCCAAATCGTCGATTTCCACTGCGCCATCCACCTCAGGCCGTTTCGGTTTCACAGGTTCTGGCGATTGCGCCGGTTCTTCAATCAGCTCAAACACACGACCGGCGCAGGCCAGTGCGTTCTGCAACTCCGTCACCACTCCGGAAATTTCATTAAAAGGCTTGGTATACTGATTAGCATAGCTTAAAAAGCTGGTCAGCACGCCAACTGTCAGGCCATTTCCCAAGGCCATCCAAGCTCCCACCAGCGCCACTCCGGCATAAACCAGAGAATTGACAAAGCGTGTGGAAGGGTTGACCAGTGACGAGAAGAAGGTGGCTCGAAGGCTGTGCGTACGCAGCTGCTCATTGATTTTGTTAAACTGCTCCAGTGAAGCCGCCTCATGTCCAAAGGCTTTAACTACCTTCACCTGCGCCAGCGTTTCATCGATTATGGCAGTTTGCTCGCCCTTGGATTGTGTCTGAAGACGGAACATATGATACGTCTTTCCTGCGATAAAGTTAGCCACCAACAATGAAAGCGGCGTAATACAAATTACCACCAACGCTACCTGCCAGCTGATTCGCAGCATCAGAATCAGTGTTCCTACAATGGTCATCACACCTGTGTACAGCTGAGAGAATCCCAGCAGTAATCCATCCGAAAAGGCATCCACATCCCCAATCACACGACTGACCACGTCACCATGAGGGTGTCCATCCAGATACCGCAGTGGCAATCTCTGAATGTGGGCAAAGGCCTCATTCCTGATATCCTGTCCCATACGGTGGGTTACCCGGTCGTTGAGCAGGCTCATACTCCACTGCGCCAACGCCGAAATACCAGCACAAATGCCGATACCCAGTAAATAGTTACGCAACCCTGCAAAGTCTACATTTCCCGGTCCAACCATTCGATCAATGGCCTTACCTACCAGAATCGGGATATACAGCGACATCGCAACGCTTACGGTAGCCATCAGCACCGCCAGCACAATCAACGGCCAGTATCGTTTCAGCCGATGCAGGACGCGTCGCAAAATTCCAGCACTATCAGCCATCGGACCGCACCTCCTTCGGGAACTGGGAGTAATAGATTTCCTGATAGACATCGCACGCAGCCAGCAGCTGCTCATGGGTTCCCTGCCCTACCAACACGCCATCCTCCAAAACAAGGATTTTGTCCGCATAACGAACCGATGCGGCACGTTGAGACACAATAAAGGTGGTTGGTGGCGACTTCATCCTTCTGATTGCCATACGAAGTGCAGCATCAGTGGCGGGATCCAAAGCAGATGCGCTATCGTCCATAATCAGCAGCTTCGGTTTTCTTACCAGCGCCCGAGCAATGGTCAGCCGCTGCCTTTGTCCGCCAGAGAAGTTGGTCCCCCCCTGCTCCACTGGTTCATCCAGCTGTGCCTGCTTATTATTTACCACATCCAACGCCTGTGCAGTCTCCAGAGCCTCCCAAAGATCTGCATCGGAAGCAGCCTCATTTCCCCATTTCAGATTATCACGAATGGTTCCCCGGAACAGTTCCGCCTTCTGAGGCACGATGCCGATTTGGCCACGCAGCGTGTTCATATCCATCCGTGCCACATCCATCCCATCGATTAAGACCGTACCATTGCTGGCGTCATACAGCCTGGGAATCAGATTGACAAGGCTGGTCTTTCCGGATCCTGTTCCGCCAATAACACCAATGGTTTGCCCCGGCTCAGCCCGGAAAGAGATACCCTCCAGCGATTCTGCACCGGCACCATCATACCGTAGCGACACGTTCTGAAATTCCACCGCACCGCTCATCGTGTGTGTTTCAGTTCCTTTCTGTTCTGTAGTACCGTCCATCTGCAAAATACCGCCAATCCGGTCAGCACAGGCCACAGCCTTGGTGATAGTAATGATTAAATTCGCCATTTTAATCAATTCCACCAGAATCTGCGACATATAGTTGTACAGGGCGATAACCATGCCCTGACTCAGAATTCCGCTATGCACTTTCAGTGCCCCCACATGGAGCAGCAAAATCACCGCCAGATTGATGATTGCCAACGTCAGCGGATTCATTAACCCTGAAACCCGTCCGGCAGCAACCTGACTAACCGTCAGCTTCTGGTTTTTTTCCTGAAAATCACGAATCTCATCCGGCTCCTTGCAAAATGCGCGTAGCACCCGGACTCCGGATAGATTCTGTCGAGTGGCCGCAGTAACCTCATCCAGCCGGGACTGGACTCTCTTGTACATAGGCATGGTAATCAGCATAATTCCAAAAACCACCAGACAAAGCACTGGTATCACGCCCACAAACACCAGTGCGCCTTGAAAATCGATGGTAAAGGCCATAATCATAGCGCCAAACACCACAAATGGTGACCGCAGTAGCAGTCGAAGGGTCAGATTCACTCCATTTTGCACCTTGTCCACATCGGAGGTCATCCGGGTGACCATCGTTGAGGTTCCCAGGGCATCCACTTGGGAATAGCTCAGGCTGAGAATTTTTTCCATCAAAGCAGTCCGAAGTCGTGCCGCAACCCCCACCGCAGCCTTAGCTGCAAAGTATTGTGCCGTCACTGCACAGATAAGGCCCACAATCCCCAGTGCTACCATCACAGCCGTCATTTTCAGGATATAGCCCCTGTCTCCGCCAAGAATTCCTACATCCACGATGTGCGCCACCACCAGTGGAATCATCAATTCAAAGGAAGCCTCCAGCAGCTTAAACAGCGGTCCAATGATGCATTCCTTTCCATATCCTTTCATGTATTTCAATGTGCGTTCCAATCCTACTCACCTCTTTAAAAGCTATTATATCATTGATTGACAACTCCTGCAACGCAAATGTAGAAAAAGCAGTTGACAATTCATCCGAAAACCTATATAATAAGTTAGCTGAAAGGCAAACGCTAGTGTAGCACAGTCGGTAGTGCATCTCACTCGTAATGAGAAGGTCGCCTGTTCGAGTCAGGTCACTAGCTCCACCGAAAACCCTAGAGCCGCAACGGCTTTGGGGTTTTCCCATTTTATAACAAAACCGCTCCGATAGCCAAATGGCGACCATTTGGCGACCGAAGCGGAATTTTTTATATTTTACGCCTGTTTTACCAGCAAATTTTCCAAAGCCGTAGAGGCTTTCTTGTCGCTCTCCTGTAGGGCGTGAGCGTAAATATTCATTGTGGTAGATGCCTGAGCATGGCCTAACCGGCTGGATACCGTCCGTACATCTTGCTTGCTGGCAATCAGCAGCGTGGCAGAGGTGTGCCGCAGTCCATGGAAAGGAATCGCCGGGAGCTGTTCCGCCACAGGTCTACCGGCATTATACCGGGCTATGGTGTCTTGAAATGCTGAGTATGGTGTCGAGTAGGACATTTGCTTTCCGTTGTCTTGGATGAATACCCACTCCGCCCCTTGCCAGTAGTCGCCCAAACTGAGCCGGTACTTGATACGAGCCTTACGCAGTTCCCGGAGTCGAAGGGTGAGGAAATGAGGGATTGAAACCAACCGTCGGGAGGTCTTTGTCTTTGGTGCTTTTGTAATCTGCTCCCCAGCTACCACCGTAACCGCCTTTGTGACGCTGATGGTATCAGCCTCAAAGTCAACATCAGACCACTCCAATGCCAGCAGCTCACCTTTACGCAGTCCGGCATAGATGGCAAGGATGAACAGCACCCGGATTTGTTCCGGGATTTCCTTTGTACTTTCATAGCCCCCGACGGTGTACTCCTTGCCGGTATCATCTGTGCGCCGGTGGCCTGCAGTCTTGATGGTGTAGGGCTTTTCGATATAGTCCAGAAAAGCCGCTGCCTGTTCCGGCGTAAAGAATTTCAGCTTTTCCACTGACTCCTCCGCCTGTGGGCGTACCTTATCCAGCGGATTCCTGTCAATGATTTCCCACTCCGTAGCCGTCCGAAGGACAGAGGATAGCACATTCCGGGTCTTTGCGATACTGCCTTTGCTGTATCCTCCGGGCTTGCCGTCCCTCCGTGCGCCGTCCTTCGTCATGGAAACAAAGAACGCATTGAGATTATGAGGGCGTAGCTCCGACAGTTTCAGGTGTCCCAGCACCGGCAGCACCTTATACTCCAGCTCCGCCCGGTACTTCTCAACCGTCCCCGGCTGGAGCTTCTGGGAGGCATATTCCTCTATCCAACGATTAGTAAACTCCTTAAGGGTCAGCTTGCGACCGTCCATCACCATGCCATTACGCACCTGTGCCTCAAATTGTCGAGCGAACTCCTCCACGGCTTTCTGTCGTTTCTTCGGCGTAAGGGATGGGTCTGGGACAAATGTAGCCGTTTCCCGTAGTTTCTTGCCATAAATATCACGACCACACGATACAGTTATCTGATAGCTGCCATTGCGTTCCCTGATGGATGCCACGGTTATCCCTCCCCTCGGTCAGCTTGTGTCATTGGTTATCGGTTCAGGTATTCCAGCAGCTCCGCCAGCCATTGGGGACGGTGTTCGCCTACGCTGCGCAGTTCGCCGTTGCGATACTCCGCCACCTTCACAAAGCCGTTGTCATTGTCGTAGAACTCCGCCTCGTCACAGTACGGTAGCACCTTCGCTATGGCCTCCCAGCGGCCTGAGAAACGGCGCAACACATCATCATGGGGAATGTCATGACCGCCACGGCGTACACGATTCTCGATGCGTGAGAGGCTTTCTACAGCGGTATCCAGAGCCACATAGAACAGCCGCACATGGTAGCCCAGCTCCTTGACCTTCTTTGCGGTGGCCTCCGTCTTGTGGCCTGAAAGGGTGGTTTCCTGCGTGAAGGACACGCCCCGGCTGATGCAGTCGTTTATCTTCCGAAGTGCTGCCTTGCCGCCGGTGAGTGCGCTGCCGCCCAGCTCTGCGGTGATTTTGTCCACATCAATAATCGTCCCTAGGTCAGTGCTGCGCTCCTTTAGAACGCCGGTAAAGCTAGATTTACCCACGCCATTGACACCGCCGATGATAGTATAGATTTTCATTCTGTGGCCTCCTGAGCGTTGTCACGCTCCATCTTTTCATTAATAGCAGTGTTGATATATGCGTTTACACTAACGCCGTGTTGGGCAGCGTGGGCTTGTACAATCTCCTTTTTTCCCTTCGGCATAGTAAGTACCACCCGGTCGTATTTGTCCTTTATATACTTTTGTACGGCTTTTTGCTGAGCTTTAGAAACAGCCATAATTCTCCCTCCCTTGCTACAATGGTACACATCAGAAGATGGTGTACCCTTTTCTACAGTTCAATTATACCATAAAAACATATTACCAGCAATATAGAAAATGCACAATATATTGCTAGCAAATTTGTGCATCATTCCATCTTGATATATTGCTAGCAGTAGATTATAATAAAAGTACAAAGAGAGGGGACAACAGAGAGCGCCGCCCGGTAAGCCACCCCCGCAACAAAGACTACAACAGAGGCGGTACAAAATCTAAACTACTGGAGGAAAACACAATGAGTATCAACGAAATGGAAATCAAGGTTAACGAACTTCGGGAGCTGCGCCGGATGGCTGATGAGCTGGCCGGCGAGATTGCCGCCATTGAGGACAGCTTGAAAGCCCATCTGACCGCCACCGGCACCGATGAACTGCACGGCGCAACCTTCAAAATCACATGGAAGGAAGTCACCAGCAGCCGCCTCGACAGCAAAGCCCTGAAGAACGCCGCCCCAGAACTGTGGCAGAGATTCAGCAAGCAGACCACCAGCCGCCGCTTTGTCCTAGCATAAGAAAGGCCCCTTGCATCAACGCCGACCAAAGCCAGATGCAAAGAGCCTAACACCAACCCAAACAGGGGAGGCACCTACATTATAGGCCAGCCTCCCCTCCCATGTCAATAGGAGGAATGTATTTTGTACAAGGAAACTACCACCGCCACCGTCCCGGAAGATACGCTATTTGCGCTGTCGCAAGATATCCGCAAGGCAAGCTTTGCGATGGACCAACTGTTTAGCAACATGATTCCGGATGCGAATCTGACTAGAACCCCCTACGGGGAGTTGATTGCAACCATGGCCACAAACAACTACTTTATCGAAATCATCAGTGATTACTTAGCCGCCGCTGCGCAGAAAATAGCCGAGTTGCAGACAGAAACCCAACAGGAGGTCACCCCATGACACTAGAAATCCGCTACACTCCAGCAGAGGGACGAGCTGCCACAATCGCCCTGGGGGTGCCACAAGAATGAAACTCCCGGAGGCATTATTCCAAGCCTGTACCCTCACCGGCTTTATCTACCACCCCGGCGTTAACCAGGGACAGCCGCTGCCCATCTTCTCCCCCACAGGGCGCACTTATCCCATAGCATCCGGCCAGCAGCCGGAAAGCCAACAGGAGGACACCCAATGACCCTAGAGATTCGATACACCCCGGCAGAGGAACGAGCCGCCGCAATCGTTGCCAGCTTCGTCAAGGCACTGTGTAAAGACAGCGATTGCCGCATATCCATCCAGAAAACCGCCACAGAACCGCTAGAAACCGCCTGAATTGCAACGCAACACGCCACCATGCTACCCCGGCATGGTGGTTTCCTTTTGCCTCAGACCTCCGCCACAAGTCCGGCGGTTAGATACCTGCGCCCCCCGGTGTGCGCCTATCGTGTCGGGAATCCCCGGAGCTGCGTCAGCGTTTCCAGCCATACGCCAGACCATCCGACCAGCTCCCGGAGCAGCTTTATTTTACTCCACTTATCAAAAATGCGAAAGTGGTTTTTGTGTTTTTCTATCTCCCTCTCCCAGAAGTTAATATCCACCACCAAGGAAAACGATAGACCTCGTGGCAGTGTTATTTCTTTGTGGCTCTGTGCCGGTGCCGACGCACCGAACCTTTGCTTTTGTAGGGCTGGGGCTGCTGGGGCTGCCGGGGCATACGATAGAGGATGTACTCCATGGAGCTGCCGAAGACCTCGTCACGCTCTGCGCCGCTTTTAATTTTCTCTGCTCCCTGGGGGAGCACGATGCCCTCAAACTCGGTGCACCAGTGACCGTCAATCACCGGCCGCTCCAGATTCAGGCTGGGGATATAAGCCCGGTCGCCGTTGCCCTTGCCACCGCTGCGCTTTTCCTTCGTAACATAGCTTGCAAGCCGCTGGAAGGTGGTCAGCTCGTTTACTTTCATCTGGTTAATATAAACCTGTCCATACGACCACAAGGCTCTGACAGCCTCGTAATCGCCTTTATGGAGCAGTAGAAAACAATGCACATGCAGCCGGGTAGACAGCTCCTCCCCTTCATCGGCGGAGGGTTCGTCCATCTGTTCCCAGCGTTCCCGGTCACGCCACGGCGCAACCTCCCACTGCTGACCGTCCACCGGGGAGGAGGCGCACGCCTCCCCCTCCACGGTGTAGATGTACTTCAATGCACGGCTCCGGCGTTTCCACTCCGTGCGGAGCTGTTTCAGGTAGTCAGCGAATATCTGCCGGGTGTGCTTTTGATTTACCGGGAGATGGTCATCGTCAAAGGTGAAAGTACAGAAACACGCCTCCTTGCTGTCGAAGTTGGCACACAACAGGAGCTGGAGCTTTTCTGTAGCATTCTTCACGTTGATGAATTTCTGCGCCGCTGTGGTAGCTGCCTGTTTCGCACGACGTACGGACTTGCTGTCACCGGGCAGGGTACGACTATAGCGCACAACCTTCCGATAACGACCGGCGCACATCGTCCGTATATAAAACTCCTTTGCCATATGACCACCTCCATTCTGTAATCATTCTCCGGGCAGATAGTACCGCCAGCACCGGTTCAATCTGGCGGCGTATGCGTTAATAAGGCTCTGGCGATAGAAGTACCACTCTCGCCAAGCTGCGCACTTCTTGCAGCTCAGGGATTCCGGCGTGCTGCAGCTATCGCAAGGATACACCGGCTTAGCCATAGTGTTTCTTGTGCAGTGCTTTGTAGTATGCCAGCTCTGCTTCACGGCGTACACCGATGCGCCAGCAATTACAGCTACCGCCCGGTTTGCGCTCCAAGCAATCCAATTCATCATAGATACAGGTTTCGCAGGTGTGCTCTACAAATTCCCCAAGCTGCTCCTCGGTCGGTGCTTTCGGGATGAAATCAAACTCCAGCTCCAACCGTCCCTCTGGTGTGTCAAATGCTTTCATTGCGTATGTCATAGATATTACCTCCATTTTTAATACCTCCGCCACAAGGCAGAGTAAATATACCAACGTCCGGCGACTTCGTACTTCCGCCACGAGGCTCCGTCCATAAACAGGCGACAACCTCACTCCCCTGTATCACACCCCTCACAGCGTAAATAACGCACCAGATTAGGGTAATACAACAGCGACTTTCTCCCGGCAGTTCGCACAGGGATAACCTTCGCCTTTATCCAGTTGCGCAGCGTGTACTCCGACACCGGCAGTCCCTCCGCCTTTGCCCTGGCAGCCGCCTCCCGGATAGTCAGAATGTCCGCCATTTATCCATCCTCCAACAGTTCCGACAGCGGTACACCAAGCCCAGCCGCCAGCCGTTCCGCCGTCTGGGGGCTACAGGGTACACCCTTCTTTGCTGTGCTGATGGTCGCACGGCATACCCCTGAGATTCGTGCAAGATCGTTGATTCTCAAATCAGCCCTTGCAATAGCTGTCGCAAATTTTACACGGTCGATTTTCATACTATAAACCTCCTAAGAGTTAATTAACAAAACAAAAAGAGCCTGAGACATACATCACACGAGTGACGATGGCTCAGGCTCTCACGCCGCACCTCAGATGAGCACGCATCAACTCGCATCTCAGCGAATCAGGGCGCAGGCTCATAGGGCGCAGGCACAGTCGAGATATTCAGATAAACTGCCCCCGACACCTGTATCGCTTCAATACAATGGCGCAGGCCTCTAGGGCACGGGCACTAACAGCACAGTACCCCTTCTCCACGCTTTTGTATCACGTCATTTTGTAACACAAGGCACAGACACACAGGGCACAGGCACAAACGCCAATCGCACAGAACACCACGCACATACCTACGCATTTTGCATTGTATGGCACTGGCACTCAGGCACTGGCACTAAGAGAATATTTGGTTGACATTAGTCTAACACCCACCGCAACAAATGTCAAGGGTGATGTTACTCGGCATTATGTACGAAAATTTCAGGGGTAAAATGGGTGTTTGTTTGGCGACCGAATGGCGACCATTTGGCGACCCAAATTACAAAAAGCTACGCTAAATCATAAAACGATATGCAACGGTAAACGCCGTTTCTCTTACTGCCACAACACTTTCCGCCACGCCGCTAAACGATACCAAACGGCAAAACTACCACTCGTAATGAGAAGGTCGCCTGTTCGAGTCAGGTCACTAGCTCCATAGAAAACCCTAGAGCCGCAACGGCTTTGGGGTTTTCCCATTTTATAGCAAATCCGCTTCGGTAGCCCACTGGCAACCGAAGCGGAAATAATTGTTTAGAGTCCCAAATCCTCACCAACAAGTATAAACTTGATTCGCCCTGCAGGACGACAATGGCGTGTAATCAGAATCTGGTTACAAATGCAAGTCTCACTGGTGCAATCGGCGCAGGTGCCGGTAGCCGTACAGGGGTTGTTTAGCAAAAACCGCTGCTGATTTAGTGGTGCAGCCACCGTCCGAGCCCGTGTAATCGCATCCTCCAACGTATCCGTAACCTTGTTCATACCAGCAATGACCAGCACCTCTTTGGGACCATAGACGATTGCAGCCACCCGATTCCCCATGCCGTCAATATTGACCATCTCACCTTCCATGCTCAAACCATTGGCACTGGTGAGAAACACGTCCGCAAACATAGAATCCTTCGCTGCCTGCAGCTTTTCCTCCGGCGTGGTACATTTGTCACGGTCGATGGCACGGTAATTCCCCTCATTCAGTGCCTTCACTAGTCCGATTTGATGAGCAGAGAGCACACCACCCCAGCCGACCGTTGCCCCCTCAGGAATCAGCTCCAGCGCCTTGGCAAGCGCATCTTCCTTCGTAGCGCAATAATAGGCATCGAAATGACGCTTTTTCAGATTCTTCACCAGAATCCGGCCACGCTTTTCATAATATTGTTTATGCATTTCTGTCATGGGTCACAACTCCTTTTTTTCTATTATCATAGCGCATGATTATAAAAAAGTAAAGCGGAGGAATCAAATCCTCCGCTTTTTATCATTCGATGATTTCCAGTCCCAGATATTTTTCCAGCGCAGCGATTTTCAAACAGGTGCAGAACACCATCATCGCTTTCTCCAGCTCCTCGATGGGGGGCAGACTGGGCGCAATGCGAATCATGGAATCGTGGGGATCATGACCGTAGGGATAGGTGCCACCGGCCTCCGTAAAGACCACACCGGCCTTCTTGCACAGCTCCAGTGTCCGTTTTGCAGTGCCGGGCATAGCCGCAACGCAGACAAAATACCCACCCTTGGGATGGTGCCAGTGGGCAATGCCCTTGTTGGTTAGCTCAGACCGAAGCATTTTGAGCACCATTTCGAACTTCGGTCCCAGAATCTGGGCGTGCTTCTTCATCAGCTCCAGAGTATGGGTTCTGTCCTTTAGATAACGGACATGCCGCAGCTGATTGACCTTGTCATAGGAAATGGTCTGCACACCAATCAGTTTCAGATGATACTGGATATTTTCCTCTGAGGAAGCCAAGACAGAAATGCCGGCACCGGGGAACGTAATTTTGGAAGTTGATGCAAATTCATAAACCATATTGGGTCTGCCAGCCTCAGCGCACAGAGAAATGATATCACGAAACGGCTCAAACTCTCCATCGAACTCATGGACGCAGTACGCGTTATCCCACATGATTGCAAAATCCGGAGCAGCAGGCTTCAGATTGGCAAGTCGGTCAATGACCTCATCAGAATAGATGTAGCCCTGAGGATTAGAATACTTGGGCACACACCAAATACCCTTAACCTGAGGGTCCTTGACAAGCTCTTCGATTGTATCCATGTCGGGGCCGTCGGGATGCATGGCAACGGTAATCAGTTCGAAGCCGAAATGCTCGGTAATTCGAAAATGCCGATCATAGCCGGGCGAGGGACACAGGAATTTCACCCGTTCCTCCTTGCACCAAGGTTTGGGACTGTCCTTCAGGCCATGGGTGTAAGCCCGAGCGATTAGGTCGTGCATCAAACTCAAGCTGGCGTTACCACCCACGAACGTCTGCTCCGGCTTGCAGCCCAGAACATCCGCCCAATATTCTCTGGCACAGCGTAGTCCAGCCAAGTCGCCATAGTTGCGGCAGTCATTTCCGTTGAGGATACACTGATCTGCCTCCGTCAATACCGTCATAATATCGCTGACCAAATCCAGCTGCAGCTTACTGGGCTTGCCCCGGGACATATCCAGCTTTAAATTTTCCTGCAGCAACGTACCATAGCGAGAAATCATCTTCTTCGCTTCAATGCGCAGTTCCTCTCTGCTTCTGCAAGCGTAGGTTGCCAATTCCATCATCCTTTCCTATCAATCATGGGCATATTATATTCAAAACCCATTAAAAATGCAAGTCGTATACAGCAAAAATTCATTTTATTTTTTGTATTTCTGTATATTTGTATCATTGCCCAAAATACAGTCATTCCACGACATATTTTTATCCATTTTCACACTTGCATTTTTACGCCCATTGGCATAAAATTTTAGTGAATATCTATGTCTGTAATCGAAAGGAAGGGGCCTATGAATTCCATCCTCAACGTGCCGGAGATTTTCGGTACCGATGTATTCAATGAAGCAACCATGAAGCAGCGTCTATCGTCTGAAATTTATGACGCATGGAAGCAATGTATCCAAACCGGTTCCTCCCTGCCGCTCAATGTGGCCAACGAGATAGCCGAAGCCATGAAGCTTTGGGCCACGGAAAAGGGTGCGACCCACTATACCCATTGGTTCCAGCCCATGACCGGTATCACTGCAGAAAAGCATGATTCCTTCATCTCACCCAGAGGTGACGGACGGGTTATCATGGAGTTTTCCGGTAAAGAGCTGGTTCGTGGTGAATCCGATGCCAGTTCCTTCCCCTCCGGCGGTCTGCGTGCCACCTTTGAAGCCCGTGGCTATACCGCATGGGATCCCACAGCTTTTGCGTTTGTCAAGGACAACAGCCTGTACATCCCCACCTGTTTCTTCTCCTATACTGGCGAAGCGCTGGATGAAAAAACCCCCCTGCTGCGGTCCATGGATGAAGTCTCTCGGGAAGCCATCCGCATCCTGCGTCTGTTTGGTGATAACGACACCAAACGTGTCACCGCATCTGTCGGAGCGGAGCAGGAATACTTCCTGCTGCCCAAAGACCTTTATGCCCAGCGTGAGGATCTTCGTCTCACCGGTCGAACCCTGTTTGGTGCCCCGGCCCCCAAGGGTGAAGAACTGGAAAACCACTATTTCGGCACCATTCGCACCAGAGTCTCCACCTTCATGAAGGATTTGGACGAACAGCTCTGGCGGCTAGGTGTCCTGTCCAAAACCAAACACAATGAGGTTGCCCCCTGCCAGCATGAGCTTGCGCCCATTTTCTCCAGCGCCAACAGTGCCTGCGATTCCAATCAGCTGATTATGGAGATTATGAAAAAATGCGCTGCGAAGCACAATTTGGTCTGTCTGCTCCATGAAAAGCCCTTCGCCTGCGTCAGTGGTTCCGGCAAACACAACAACTGGTCACTTGCCACAGACACCGGAAAGAATCTGTTTAGCCCCGGCAAGACCCCTCGGCAAAACGCCCAGTTTCTTGTTTTTCTTGCTGCCTTTGTTAAAGGCGTGGATGAATATCAGGATTTCCTACGTTGCTCTGTTGCGTTCGCCGGAAACGACCGCCGTTTGGGTGCCAATGAAGCGCCGCCGGTCATTCTTTCCATTTATCTTGGTGACGAACTTCATGCCGTCGTGGAGTCTATTATCAACGGCACCAATTACTGTGACCCAGAAAAAAGCGTCATGCGCATCGGTGTTGACGTGATGCCGTCGATTCCCAAAGACACCACAGACCGCAACCGTACCAGCCCCCTCGCCTTCACCGGTAATAAGTTTGAATTCCGTATGTTGGGTTCCTCCCAGTCCATTGCCGGTCCCAACATTGCTCTCAATACCATCATGGCTGAAGAATTGGACGAATTCGCCACCATCCTCGAAAATGCCGACGATTTTGATGCAACGCTGCAAAAACTGGTGTGCGATACCTTTAGCAACCACCAACGAATCCTTTTTAATGGCAACGGATATTCCGACCAGTGGCGAGAGGAAGCCGCAAGACGAGGACTCAGCGAGCTGCGCACAACCACCGAAGCCATGCCCAGATATGTTTCAAACAAAAACGTAGCATTGGTCACCAAGCACGGCATTTTCACTGAATCTGAATTCCGGGCCAGAAACGAAATCCATCTGGAGACCTACCGCAAAATCACAAATATCGAGGCGAAAACCACTGCAGATATGGTCACACGACAGATTCTTCCGGCCGTGAGTCGATACTGTGCGGATTTAGCAAGAAACATCGCTGACAAAAAGGCCGCCGGCTGTCTCTGTAGAGCGGAGACTGCATTGGTGGAACGAATTAGTGCCGGCACCGATTCCCTTTATGACAGGAATGAAGACCTGCGCACCAAACTCAGCTCCGTTCCCACTTCCAGCATAGAAGCCGCCAACTATTTCAGCGATGTCATCGTCCCCGCCATGGATGCGGTTCGGGCAGAGGCTGATGCGTTAGAATTGATTACGGAGAAATCCTATTGGCCCTTCCCCACCTATTCGGATTTGCTTTTCTATTGATAACAAGCCCTCCGTGCAGCTTGCACGGAGGGCTTGCGCATACAAAACCGGAGTGGGCTTGCCCACTCCGGTTCAATATTAAGGAGAAATCAGAAGAACTTCTTCTTGCAGCCCACAATAGCAACCACACCCATGGCAGCCAGCAGCATAACGAAAATCATGCCATTCATGCTGACATCGCCAGTGGGAACAATCTGCTCATTGTTTACGGAGATTTCACCGGTAGCAGCATTGAATACGATGGTTACGGAACCGGCAGCATCCAGCGTCACGGAAACATTGTCGCCATTAGCACCGCCAACGCCCCAGTTTTCGTCCCAAGAGCCCTTGGTAATCTTAAACTCATAAGTACCGGCAGGAACATTCTCGTAGGTGATGTAATAGGTACCGTCGCCATTGTCAATCATTCTGTTGTTGGCATCGGCGGGATCCCACTCGCTACCGCAAAGACCGGAGTTACCAGCAACGATGTAATCACTCAGAACAACAGGCTTATCCGGATCAACAGGAGGCTCGTCACCCTCGCCACGAACAACGTCATCACCCAGAACGACAACGCCGTCCTCAATCAGCTCATCCAGAGTAGGAACGGTAGCAGCATCAGGCTGAGTAGCAACACCAGCGGTGATGTACACATGGATGGTACCGCAAATCACATCGGAAACATCGATGAACTGGTCGTAATCGCAGTCCTTAGCATCCCAATCACCCAAGCGGAAGATGTAGCCAACCAGCTTGGTTCCGGTCTTAACGGTAACAGTAGCAGTTGCCTCATCAGTGCCGACGGTCAGCTCATAGGGAGGCTCAGTGACAGAGATTTCATCCTTGTCCCATGCCCACAGATTCCAGTTGTCGTAATTCCCATCCTCACGGGAATAATGGAAAACAATATTGATATCCTCAGAAACAGGAGGCGTCACATCCTCGCCATTGGGGACGTAGCTACAAGCGACCAGCCATGCGGAATCCGCATCACAGCCGTCCTGAACAGCGGCGAAGGGAGAGAACATGGGGTTGAACCAGCCATTGACACCGCCATAGGCCTTCATGAAGATAGCCAAATCCTCGGTCATGGGGTAAATACCGTTATCGTCGGAGTCATCAATGTAAGCCTTAAAGCTGTTCAGGAAGTTATAAGCAGCAATTCTATTGCCCTCTGCATCGAACAACTGACCTCTCAGATGGATAGCAGGCATACCGCTATAGTAGAAACCAGCCATATCCACACCAGCGCCAATCAAATCCATGTACAGAATGGGGCCAGTAGCAGAATTCAGGTGATAGAAGCCATCCTCACCCAGAACTGCAGTCTGAGGAACGGAAATGTCAACAGGGACAAGCTCCTCACCCTCACCCAGCACCAGATGGTTGGAAGCATCAGGGGTATGCTTGTTCACATAATCAACGTACTCAACTGTTTCATGAGAACCAGCATTGCCCTTCTTCTCAACATTCAGGACCACGTCCTCAGAACCGGCAACACCAATCAGGACGCTCTGGCCAACGCTAGTGCACTCCCACTCGACGGTATTGGTCTTGCTGTCGCCATCCTTATCGTAGGGGAAGGTGGAAGTATTCCAGTTGCCAATCAGGACACCGGCAGGAACCGTAAAGGTGTAGACACCAGTCTCGGAGGGCTCAAACTCAAACAGGGTGTTGTTGGCATTAGCCTCCATAGACAGCGCATTGTCACCAATGGCCAGCTTGGTATCAGAAATCAGGAACTCCTCCTCGACCACATCCTGCTCCACATCAGAAGCAGCGAAGGTCAGCGTGCAGGAGATGGTGCCATCGACGGTAGCCCACGCAGGGTCATCATAGGCATAGACTTCAACCTTATGCACACCGGTGGTGGTAATATCATAAGTTGCCACTGCGTCGGTGTTGGATTCACGCTTATTCAGCGTGGAACTCTCATCAGGATAGTAAATCTTGTAGCGCCAGCTGGGATTGCAGCTACCCATTGCGACGGTCAGAGTGCCGGTGGTCTCAGCATTGAAGGAGAAAATCCAAGGATCTTCAGCACCAACAGGCTCGTCAACCACGCTGACCAGCTCAGTGCCGACAGGCTGATCATCATCCTGGGGCTCGGTGATAGTGACCTTCATCTTAGCGCCGCTCTTGGTGCCATAGTCGAAAGCAGACAAATCCAGAGCCAGTTCCACATCGGATCCATCAACGGTCACATCAAAGGTGGTGTTGTTGCCATTGTGGTAAGCATCCACCCACTCACCGGCAGTGATGGCACCGCCGGTGCCCCAGCTGTCACTCCATGCATTATTGGCCGCAAACTTGAACTCATAGGTGCCAGTAGGCAGACCGGTATAGCTAATGGTCCACACATTGCCATTGTTGGTCATGTGGTTCTTAGCAGCAGCAGGATCCCAGCTAACATCGTTCAGGAACCCATTTTTACCTGCGCCAACAGCGGTGATGGAGTTCGCCTCGAACACCACAGTGCCAACGCCAGCGCCGGTAACGGTGATTTCCTTTGTGGTGGGATTAAAGGTGATAGTCACATCAGCCTTGACATTGTTGGCAAAGCCATAGTTACCACCATTGTCACCCCAGGAATTATTCCAGGTGCCGTCAGTAATCTTGAACTGATAGTTGCCAACAGGAACATTGGTATACACCTTCGTGTAGACATCGCCGCTGAGTGTCATGATGTTACTTGCGTCATTAGCGCTCCAATTGCTACCGCACAGAGTAGACTCACCAGCTACATAATAGCTGTCAGCAGCGAAGACAGCAACAGGCAACATCGCAAGCACCAAAGCAAGCACAACGACGAAACCAATAATCTTCTTCATTGTTTTTCCTCCTTAAAATGATAGTGAGCAATTCATCCAGTCATTAACTCACTGTGAATTGTACCACGAAATGACCACATACGCAAGACCATATTTAAAATAATTTCACAAAATTTACAAAAGATGTCCAAAAATATCAGGCTCCTCTGTTCTGCCAGAGGAGCCCGATTGATTACTCGATTGTTGCTGTGGTCTTGATGGTAGCCGCAGGATACTTGTGCTTTGCGTTGGGAAGCGTTCCGATGTTGATTTCCAGCTTATCGCCAGACTTGACCTCGATGGTAACGGTATCTGCACCTTCCTCCAAAGCAATCTGAGTAGGAATGCTGTTAATTACCTTGGTAATGGTAATGCCAGCCTTCGCACTGCCACTAACGGAATCCAGCTTAATGGTCAGGGTTCCGTTCTTGGTTGCCTTAAAGGTATAGAATACACCCTGATCGTTGCCGGCTGCGCATTCGGTGGTGTTGGTGCCCAGCTTGTAGGTATAGGGATTCTCACGATGTCCACCGGGATAACTCATTTTAACTGCAAAGGTAGCATCGCTGGTGCCCTTGTTGCCAATAGCAATCTTCACCGGCACATTGGTGTACTCAGAGTACAGGCCATAGACAGTCACAGTACCGTTCTTAGCTTCGTAAGTCTTGCCGTTGTAGATAACGTAAGCATCCTTACTCTTGATGGTCAGGTTCAAATCGTTGACCTTCATCAAATCAAAATAAACGATGTGGTTGGCCTTGACCTCCGCATCAAAGGACAGGGTGCTGCCGATGATGATGGGGTTATCCTTGTTGTCCTCAACAGGATCAGACTCAGGAGGATCAACAACGGGCTTATCCGCAGGCTTTGTAGTCGGGTTGGTGGGCTTGGTGGTGGGAGTAGTGGGCTTTGTTGTAGGTGTAGTGGGATCCTCGGTAGTACCGGGATTCTCGGTTACCCCGGGATTATCGGTGATGCCGGGATTCTCAGGATTGCTAGGATCCTCAGTGTTATCGGGGTCGACGATCTCAGGCAGAGGCGCATCCTCGTACATCAACAGGAACATCCAAGCGATATCGTTATTGATGCCGGTTTCAGAGGCGAACAGGTAATTCACCGTGTCGGATCTGCACCAGCCGTTCTGCTCGATACCCTTAGGCAGGAGATAGTACAAATCTGCCGTCAGAGGGTAAACGCCGCTGGCATCATCTCTGCAGGTGACATACTGACGCATGGCATCCGTATAGTCTTCCTTGAAGAAATCATCCGGACCGTTGTCATACATATAACGGAAAGGAGCGGTGCCGCTTTCCATAAGAGTGCCATCATCAGCATAAACGATTTCACCGACCATCGTCAGCATGGAAATGCCATACATCGCTTCCTCCAGCTGCACGAAGACCAGCGGACCATCAGCGGTGTTCAAATGGTAGCAACCATCCTGCTCGTTCAGGACCAGCTTGTAAGTATCGGTAGCAGCGGTCAGGTCAAATTTCTTCAGCGTGACTCCCTCAGGCAGGGTGTAGTCCTTGATTTCCTGCTTGGGCTGATAGGTAATCCAAGGTTCCTGTTCCACGGTCCAATCCACATCACCAACGCGAATCACGTTCAGGATGCAGTCAGTAACACCCTCATTCACATCCACGCCAATAACCAGAACAGTCGTACCTGTATTACCGGTACCAATCATATCCGCAGAGATATTCGTAGTTGCCTTGCCGTCAACCACCTCTGCGGTGCTATCGGCCATGATAAAATGGGTGCTACCACCGTAGATACCCACGGTGCCTGCATCACCGGACACGCTGAATTGATACTTGCCAGCCTCAGCGGGAACGAACAGGAAATAGTTCCGGTCCTCCGCAGACACCGTCACATGGGTACTGCCTGTATTGACCATATAGGCATCATAGGACAGCTGGCCTTCCATGGTAATAGACTCGGCATAGATGGTCTCAAACGCTTCCCCCATCTCGTAAGCAACAGCCAACTCCAGTGTGGGAGCATCGGCTGTAACCTTAGCAGTCTCGTCGTAGCTGAGAACCACAGAGGAATCCATGGCGGTGACCTTCACAGTATACTCGCCGGCCGCCATTTCCTTGGAGGCAACGCCCTCGGCGTTAATGGGAGCCAAATTCTCCTTGCCATCAGCGGAAATGAAGGTGACAATCATCCCCTCCGTGTAGGGCTGGCCCACACCGTTGACAACGGTAACCTGATAGGATACATTGCCATCGGTCGGAGCCTTATCCCCACTGGGCTTGGTGGTTGGGGAATCTGTACCGCTGTCGCTCTTGCAGGCTGCCATAGAGAACATAGCAAACACCATCAGAACGCACAGAAGCAATGCACTGATACGTTTTTTCATTCTATTTCCTCCTTTAATAATATAGCACGCTTACATAATCTGCTTCAGCGGCTTGATATACTGTTCCCGGCGGCGAGCCTTTTCAGCTGCGTAGGCTGCATCATTGCCGGAATGGATTTCACGCAAATAGTCGTAGTGGTTCTGCAGGATAGCCTCATTGTCACGGGACAGCATCATCACCGCAATAGAGGAGCACTGGTCAGAAGCACGTTCCAAATAAGTCAAGGCCTCCATGAACACCAGACCGGTATCAACCGTGCAGGTACCGTTTTTCAGTCGTTTGGTGTGGCGGTCCCGCAGAATCATCACCATATCATCGATGACCTCCTCCAGAGGCTCAATGGACTTAGCAGCCTCATTGTCATCGTCCACAAACGCAGCGATGGTGATGTCCAGAATCTCATTGACGGCCGAACAAATAACATCCAGTTCCTTCTTAGCCATCTCAGAGAAGGCCGTCCCTGCGGCATTGAGGCGCTGTCCCAACTCGACCATATTGGTGGCGTAATCGCCGATGCGTTCAAAATTAGGCACTGTCTGCATCAGCATATCCACCTGACGGTCATCGGTCTCGGACTCGATGACCTTGCTCAAGCCAATCAGGAATCGGTCGGAACGGTCAGCGAACTGATCCAATGCATCTTCATCCGCATCGATTTGTGCAACCTGCGACTCGTCGTAATTCACCAGCATGGCGCAGCTCCGGGCAAAATTCTCCCGGGCCACATTGCCCATAGCCGCCACAGACTTGGTCGCCTCCGCCACAGCAACAGCCGGAGAGATATACAGCTTTTCATCCAGCGTATGGAGGGCAGCGTGCCGCAGGGGCTTCTGCTTTTCCTCTTTAACAATCTTCAAGGACAGCTTCACCAAAAGACCGGAGAAGGGAATCAGGATGATTGCAGTCGCCAGATTAAAGATGGTCTGGAAATTGGCGATGCCGCCGCTGTCCACATTGGCCGTCCAGAAATCAGCGCCAAACACCGCCAGCTTCTGCATGGCAAACATTACCGACATGAACAGGATGGTGCCGATGGTGTTGAACGCGATATGCACTACGCCGGTACGCTTGGCATCCTTGGACGAACCAATAGAGCAAACCATCGCAGTGGTCACGCAGGTACCCAGATTGATACCCATGATGATGGGATACGCCATTGCAAAGGTCACACCTGATTCAGGCACCGCCGCCACCGTCTGAAGCATACCCACCGTAGCGGAGGAGCTCTGAACGATGACTGTCAGAATCAGGCCGAAGGCGATGCCGATGAGGGGATTGCTCAGTACCCCCAAGAAGGAAGTGAATGCACTGGTTCCAATCAGAGGTTTTACGCCATCCGTCATCAGATTCAGGCCCACGAACAGCACACCAAAACCGATGCAGATATCTCCGATGGGCTTGGCCTTCTTGGACTTGATGAACATCAGCAAAACGATACCAATCAACAGAGCAATGGGCGCCAGTGTGTCCGTATCAAACAACCACAGCAGCCAGTTATCGCCAGCATCGATAAATCCGAGACGGATAATCTGGGCAGTGACGGTGGTACCGATATTGGCACCCATAACGATGGACACAGCCTGCTTCAAATTCAGCACACCTGCGCCAATCAGCGCAACAGTCAGAACGATAGTCGCAGTAGAGCTTTGAATGACTGCGGTAACGAGAGTACCGGTCAGTACGCCCAGGACCACGTTGCCTGTAACCTTTTCCAGCACACGCTTCAGCGCCTCGCCGGAGCTGTTCTTCAGGCCGTCGCCCATGACCTCGATACCGTAGAGGAACATGGCCAGACCGCCCAGCAGCATGATTATGGCACTAACGATTTCCATAATGGGAACTCCTATTTTCTTTTGTATTTCGCCTAAACAAGACTATTATATATTATACCATCTAAATCGACGATCGTACAGATGCAAAATGTAAATTTTTTCACTACAGAGTATATTTCCTCAAAGCCGGAGGCTTATACGCCGGTGGAACCAAAGCCACCGCCCCCCCGTTCGGAATCGGATAGGTCTTCCACCTCCTGATAAGGCGGTGTCAGCACCGGCGTAATCACCATCTGGGCCACCCGTTCTCCATGCTCCACTGTCTGCGGCTGTGCACCATGATTATGAAGAACGACAACAATTTGCCCACGGTAGTCGCTGTCGATGACCCCCACCTTGTTAGCTGGAGCCAGCCCCCTTTTACAAGCAAGACCGGATCTGGCATAAATCAGACCAGCGCAGCCCACCGGGACTTCCATAGCAATACCGGTAGGAATCCATCCATTTTCACCAGGCTGAATGGTCACCGATTCTTCCAGGCAGGCATATAAATCCGCCCCAGCCGCTTCAGCACTACCATAGGTGGGCAGCTTTGCCGCCGGATGAAGCTTTTTCACACGAATGAAGCTCATCCCTTTATCCCCCTTCCATTGCCCTGCCAATCCTCCCAGAGAACAATGCTCCCCTGCTCCAAGGACGCAGGCACGTTAATCAGGCGCTGATTCTCGGATCCCCGGAATCGTAGCGACAGATTCTTTTTACTTTCAATGAACGGGCCATCCACCAGCACATCAAGATAACTCAAAAACTCTCTGGTTATTTCCGGATTCCCCAGCTTCCCGGGCAGGATATCTCGGTCAAACAGATAGCCAGAGAAGCTCCAGATGCTCTTTTCCGGATAATTGGCCTTCACCTGCCGCAACAAATCCACGATGGCCGGCTGATTCTGAGGTTCAAACGGCTCTCCACCCAGCAGGGTCAGACCTTTCACATAGGCCGGAGCCAACATTCCCAGAATCTTGTCAATGGTCTCCTGCGTAAAGGGCTCGCCGTAGTTAAAATCCCATGCCACCTCATTGAAGCAGCCCTTGCACCGGTGGGTGCAGCCGGACACGAACAGGCTCACCCGAACGCCGGGTCCATTGGCGATGTCGCAGTTTTTGATAGAAGCATAATTCATAAGACGCCTCCAGAGTATATTTTTTATATTGTATCACATTGATTCTCCTGCCGCAAGTACCATCCATCCCGAAATATTTACGGAACTGTTAAGGTTTTTTGTTCATACTTGCTTTTTTTGTTTTACGGGGTATAATAGAATCAATATAATATGAAAAGAGGGATTCCATGTTTTCCACCGAACCACGTTGCCGTTATCGTTCCAACCAGCTGGGCGAAGTCATCTGCCAGCTTCGTTTTCCTGAGATTCTGACCATCGGTGTCAACGTACCGGCACAATTCCAAGAGGCCATCCGGGATGAATACCCCCAGTACACCGCCCGGAAAGAATCGCCTGCTCCCCGACTCACCGGCACCCCTGGCAATCTGACTGTGGAGAATCAGCCCCAGACAATCAACTATCAGTTCTCCTCTGCCGACGGTGTGTGGCGTGTGAATCTGACCAGCAAATTCATCTCCCTGTCCTGTAGCCGCTACACCTGCTGGGAGGACTTCGCCGCAAAGCTGGATAAGCCGCTGGTGGCCTTCATCAAGACTTACAAACCGGCCTATTTCGAACGTGTTGGCCTGCGCTACCTGAATTTCATTTCCCGGAAGGAGCTGTCTCTGGATTTGCCCTTCTCCGAGCTGATTCAGCCCTGTTACTTAGGCCTGCTGTCCGAGGAGGACGTGAACGATTCCGCCATCACCCGTTGCAGCATCGATGCGGAGGTGAACCTGCGAGGCGGCTGTCAGGCCAAATTCCACGCCGGTCCCGGTTTGGTCAAGAGAAACGGCCAGCAGGACAGCGAAATCAAATTCATCTTCGATCAGGATCTTTTCATGGCAGGAAACGTGCCGGTGAATCTTTCCGCCGGAGCGCTTCAGACCCTGCACACGCAGGCATGGAGCATTTTCCGTGGTGCCATCACCGATACCCTCCACGATGCCATGGAGCCTGAAAACATCTAAAGGAGACCGCTATGCCCTATTATTTTTACGGATTCGACCCATTATACCTGATTCTTGTGATGCCCTGCGTGCTGTTTTCTCTGTGGGCCAGCTTCAATGTCAACGGCACCTTCAAAAAGTATTCCCGGCAGCATTCCTTCCGACGCATCACCGGAGCACAAGCTGCCGAACAGGTGCTGCGTTCCAATGGTGTCTACGGCGTACGGATTGAGCGTGTAGGCGGCAAGCTATCCGACCACTACGACCCTAAATCCAATGTGATTCGCCTTTCCGACGATGTGTACGATTCCACTTCCACCGCCGCCATCGGTGTAGCCTGTCACGAGGCCGGTCATGCGGTGCAATACGCCCAGAGCTACGCCCCCATCAAGCTCCGGGCCGCCATCATCCCCATCACCAACATTGGATCTCGATTGGCCATGCCCCTGATTTTGCTGGGCCTTCTGTTGGGCTTTGCAGAGGGCTTTTCCTTCTTTTTTGTGTACTTGGGTATCGGCTGTTTCGCCCTGTCCCTGGTGTTCCAGCTGGTGACTCTGCCGGTGGAATTTAATGCCAGCCGCCGGGCTATGCACGCCATTTCCCAGTCCAATCTGCTCACCCCCGACGAGCAGAAGGGTGCCCGTAAGACCCTAACTGCGGCCGCCATGACCTACGTCGCCGCCACCGCCGTCGCACTGGCGCAGCTGCTGCGACTGCTGATGCTTTTCGGCGGAAGACGAGATGACTGATAAGACCTGCCGCTCCCAACCGGGGCGGCAGGATTTGTTTTTCACAGCTAAATTATTGGGCACCTCTAAAAACTCAATTTCGAGTGGGTGCCCAGGAATTTTGCTTCAAATTATGTGGTAAAAACCGCAGGAATACTGGATGTATTTCAAGGTTTTTATAAGCATAAGTTGGAGCAAAAGAACGGGCACCTCGCCGAAAGGGAGTTTTTAGTTGTGCCCTATTGTTTAGCGGACTAAGCACCGCACCATAAACAACGTATGTCATTGCGAGCC
>JAZQIN010000018.1:0-2478 GCA_045541155.1 Faecousia sp. | reverse complement strand
TTTTTGACTGAGAGGGTGTCAAAACAATGATAGGACACCCTCTCCGCCCAGTGTGCGCACTGGGCACCTCTCCCAGAGGGAGAGGCAAGGGGTGCGGCGATTACTGCGCTAAACGATAATTTACCGCAGAAAGTACTTTTTGACAGTCTGACATCCCCCCTGCCGCATACCGGCAGGGGGGATGAACCTTCGCAGAAACACACATCTTCAGATGTCGCTGTTTTAAATGGGGCGGTTGTTACCAACCGAGGGTGCGGTCGATGAACTGGGCGATTTCCGCCTTGGAGCCGGGGCCAACGATGGAACCCAGCGCCTGTCCCTTTTTGTACAGCACCAGCGTGGGAATCACTTCAATCCGCTCCCGTTGGGCCAGCTCGGGCACTTCATCAATGTTGACCTTGCCCACAATCAAGGAACCTTCGTACTGCTCCGCGATTTTCTCCAAAGCAGGGGCGATTCGACGGCAGTAGCCGCACCAGGGAGCCCAGTAATCCACCAGCACCGGTGCCTCCCCCTCCGTAGTCAATTGATTGAACCGTTCCAAACTCAATTCCGTCATACTCGACAGCTCCTTTCGTTTTTTTCTTCATTATACCCATGAAAATAAAAAACTTCCGTGATATTGTCACTAAAAATTATCGGGCAGCTCTAAAAACTCAATTTTGAGCAGGTGCCTAGAAATATTGACCGGTGCGGCGAACCGCACCGGTGATTATCAGGCTTCGGAGAACTGATCCTTGCTGATGCCGCAAAGAGGGCACTCAAAATCCTCGGGCACGTCCGCCCACTTGGTGCCGGGAGCGATGCCTGCCTCAGGGCAGCCTACCGCCTCATCATACTCCCAACCACAGATATCGCAAACATACTTCATAATCATTACCTCCATGTGTTTTTAAGTTGTCCTGATGATACCACATCATGCATTCCAACTTCTGTGACTATATCACCAATTGACATCCTTGTCAAAACATTATATACTAATTTTATTGGAAGGAGGCATCGGATATGTCATTGCCGGAATATTTTCCTATTTGGAAAAAGTTGACCGCAAGCCAGCAAGAGCGAATCACCGCCGTGGCGGATTTGCAACGGGTGAAGGCCGGCACCATCATCCATGACGGCGGACCAGATTGTCTGGGTCTGCTGCTGGTCCGCAGCGGACAGCTTCGGGCGTACCTGCTGTCGGAGGAGGGACGGGAAATCACCATCTGCCGTTTTTTTGAGATGGATATCTGCCTGTTTTCTGCCTCCTGCGTCATGCCCAATATGCAGTTCGACATCTTTGTGGAGGCGGAGAAGGATTCTGAAATGTGGGTGATTCCGGCCTGTCTGTACCAGAATCTGATGGACGAGTCTATCGCCCTGTCCAATTACTCCCACGACCTGATTACCAGCCATTTTTCCGATGTGATGTGGCTGATGGAGCAGGTGATGTGGAAAAGCTTCGATAAGCGGCTGGCGGCATTTTTGCTGGAGGAGTCCGCACTGGAGGGCACCGCCACCCTGCGCCTCACCCACGAAAAAATCGCCAATCATCTGGGCACAGCCCGGGAAGTGGTGACCCGGATGCTACGCTACTTCCAGAACGAGGGACTGGTCCGACTGACCCGGGGCACCGTAGAGCTGATTGACCCCAAAGGCTTGCAGACCTTTTAACACGAAGGGCGTGTGCATCCGCACACGCCCTTGATTTACGTCTTTTTGATAAACTTTTCCCGGCATTTGGGGCAGGTGATAGAGATTTTTCCCTTTCCTCTGGGCACCCGGACCGGCTGGCGGCACTTGGGACAGCTGTAGTAACGGTGACTCCGGTCCTTCACCCGGTCAATCAGCATCAGGAACCGACGGTTCTCCCGGTAACGCTTGTAGGTATTTCGTGAAAAACACCGAAACAGTGCCCACACCATCAGTCCATAGGAAATCGCCGTCAGAATGAGCCGGGCCACACCAAGCGGCAGAAACATCCCAATCAAAATAATAATCACGCTGGTCCACAGCAACACATTGTTCAGTTTATCAACGCCGTAGCGCCCTGCCATAAATCGGGCCAAAAAACCGCGAATGCCTCGCATCGAATCACCTTTTCAGAAAGTACTGATGGGTACCTCTATAAACTCAGTTTTGAGTGGGTGCCCAGGAATTTTTCTTCAAATTTTGTGGTAAAAACCGCAGGAATACTGGATGTATTTCAAGGTTTTTATAAGCAAAAGAACGGGCACTTCGCCAAAAGAGATTTTTTATGTGCCCTGATAATATTATATTGATTTTTTTCGGATTGACAACCCTATAAGCGCATAATTCACGGATAATTCAAAATTATATCCGCCTGTTCTTTTGCTAAATTATTGTTTAGCGCACTAAGCACTGCACCGTATACAACGCTTGTCATTGCGAGGCCCGAAGGGCCGTGGCAATCCGTACTCCTCGTAATATGTAGAGAAAACGGATTCCCACGGTCGCTACGCTCCCTCGGAATGA
>JAZQIN010000017.1:0-82224 GCA_045541155.1 Faecousia sp. | reverse complement strand
GCCGGCCTCGGTACAGGTGGGATCCGTGATCTTCTTCTCGTAGGAATGCTCCAGCGCCGGGAGCGTCTCGGACCAGCTGTGACCACAACCGGCACAGCGATACACCACGCTGCCAGCGATGCCACAGGAGGGCTCGGTCCGCTGGATATCATACTGATGCCCCACGGACTGATAGCAAGTCGTGCAAACGCCATCCGCATCATGCTTCGGGTGAGCGCAATCCTCCGCCACATAGCTGAGGGTATAGGTATCGTTTCCGTTATGGACCAGAGAGAAGGTGATCAGCTTCCCGCCGGGAATGAACATCTTCTCGGAAGCACCGGTCTTGGTATTGTACAGGGTGGCGGCGGTGACATCCTCACCCATATATGCCCGGGTCATGTACCAGTCCTGACCATCCCCAGACTTCACGCCTACGTAGCTGTCCTGACGGAACACTGTTGTAAGCTTTCCGTCCGCAAACTTGTAGATGCCAAGCGTCTCAAAGTCCTCTTCGCAGCCGTAGTTCTGTCCGTCGATCCAACCGAAGAGATAGTAGTCCTTCTGCGGATAGACCGCGCCGCAAACGGAACAGGTACCACCCATCCATCTATGAGAACAACTCAGCCCACAGATCTCGCAGGACTCCCCTGCCCACTGATGGCTGCAGACCTGACCGCACACAGTGCAGCTGCCGGACACATAATTATGCCCCGTCACAGCGGTCTGATCTGCCACATAACTGTAGCCGCAGACCGTGCAGGTGTAGGTGGTGAAACCGGCTGTCGTGCAGGTGGGCGCGGTGACCACACCGGACCAGCTATGCTCCACCTGCTCGCCACACACCGTACAAACGCCGGTCTGATCATGGGCCTCATGGGCACAGGTCGCGCCGCACAGCGTACACACACCGTCTTTGAAGCTATGGTCCCCCAGCTCACCGGCGGCATAACGATACACCGTCCGGGTCTCCACCTTCCGGTCATCAGAGGCTTCCACAGGCGTATCGCTCCAGTCGGACCACTCGCCCCAGCGCTCATAGGTGTACTGCTTTTGATAGGTGGTGTACTTCTGAGCCTTCACCGTAGTCGGCCACCACCATTCGGAGTTGGAACAAGTGGCACTCTGGGGGAAGTAGTAGCTTCCGTCGGAAGCGTCATAGTTCGACAGCGAACCGGGTGCGGTGGTGCTGTAGAAGGCATGGAAGGTAGTGTAGCTGCCGCTCTTGGACTGGACGGAATAGTAGGAACCGGAGTAGCACCAATGGTGATAAAGATATCCCACGGTGGTATCGGAATCGATCACGGTCTTGGTAGTCTCCGTCTCGGAGGCCGTGACCTTGGAAGACTTCTTGTTATACTGGGTATACAGCGCGCTGGAGGTGGAGAATCCGGTGCCCCAGCTATCCACATAGTCGACCGTACCGGAGCCGGACTTGACCCACTGTGAACCCACCTGCGTATACCCGGAAAGACTGGTCTGGCTGGAAGTAATGGTCTCCTTGTCCGCGTAGCGGTACTGGGTCTTGGTGTCCGAGGCCTCCACGCCCTCAGGCAAGGTCTCTACCCAGTCACTCAGGAGGCTGTCATCATAGACCTTGTAGCTGTCGCCGCAAACAGAGCAGATATGCTCCGTATGGGCCATATCCAGACAAGAGGCATCCCGGTCGTAAGCCTCGTAGCTGTGGCCGGTAGCGTCCAGCGTCTCGGTCTGTACCTCGTCACACAGCTGACAGTTTCGGGTGCGGCTGCCATCCTCGGTGCAGGTGGGCGCCACAACGCTCCACTCGCCGAATTCATGCTGACAGGCAGACACCTGAAGGTACTCCAGCTGGCAGCCGCCCACGGTGAATCTGGCAGTTCCAAGATAAGAGAACCGGAAGTCCTTACCTACGACCCAGTCGGACTTGCCGGAGCTGGTGGATGAACCGCCGACATAGTAGTTATCCAGAGGACCCACCAGCGCGTCATCCACATACAGATAGATCATATTGGAGCCGTCGGTCTCCACCTTGTTGACCAGCTCGTACTTATGATAGGCAGACCCGTCGATGCCATAGTCACCGGGCCGGATGCCGTAGTTGCTATGGGCAGTACCATCCCAGACACCGAAGGCGATGATCTCGCTGGCATAGCGGCGATACAGGTAGACCGCCTCCAGCCCCTTATAGTTAGAGCTGGTCGCCATCAGCATGGAGCCGTTGCTGTCCCCGCTCCAATCACCGGAGGATGCCCATGTGATCTTCCACGCCTTGTCATGCATCAGCACCACAGGCTCGTGGAGCTCCCAGTGCGCGGAGTTGACCGTACCGCCGGAAACGGAACCGCTGAGCATAGTCAGCGCGTTCTCATGGTAGCCATCCCCATCATCCACGCTGGCGAAGCTGTCGCCAGCCTCGTTCATCTCCCAGCGCATATCCTCCAGCACAGGCTCCGCATCCTGCGGACCGTTCTCCCACACCTTGATATCTTCCACGGTGCAATAACGCAGAGGGAAATTGGAAGCGCCAATGTAATTGAAGATAAAGTCCTTGCCGCTGATGTCCACACTGCTGGCGCTGGCATGGGTGGCGCTGGAACCGATCAGCTTCACCTGATCCATGGTGCCGCAGTCCACACCGTCACAGAACAGCCGCAGCTTGTTGCCAGAGGAGGCAGGCTCATTGACGAAGCGATAAGTATGGATCTCCTGCCGGATGGCCGCACCGACATCAGAGCCGATCTTCTCCGCGATGGTGGCCCAAGAGATGCCGGAGTTGTTGTATCCCACATCCGTACGGTAACCGAACAGGACGCTCGACTGATTGATATGGATATAGAGGTTGCCAACGGTGCTCGGATCGTCCAACTGGCTGAAGAGCATGATACCACCGGCGAAGGTATCACCACCGCCTGTGAATTCCAGCTCCCAAGGCTTGTCGGCCTGCAGGACCACAGGCTCCGTCATAGAATACTTCACATCCGTCATGACACCAGCAGCGGTATAGGAGCCGGAATCCAGCGTCTGGTCCATGAAGCTGAACTCCCCATCCGCCTGACTGACGAGACCATTGACACCTGCCACCCAATGGTAGTTATCTGTCTTATCTGCCACAGCCTTCACATGGATGGGACCCTTGACTTCCGGGATGTAGACAGTCTCACCGCTGAAGCCCAGACCGGGGATCTCCGTCACCTGCCCCGTGGCAGCATCAGTCATGGTCACTTCCAGCCGGATGTCCTGATATGACTCATAAGGGAGCATCTCCAGCCGGAAGGGCTTCCCTCCCACCGTCATATTGACACGGCCGGTCTTCACGAAGGCCTGATCCAGATCGTAGGTCACAGGATAGACCGCTTCCGTCCCGGTACGCTTCTGGCTATGCTCCAGCATCTCGGAGATCAGACAGCTGGTGACCCAGTCCATGCCTTCCACGCTGGGATGGACATTGTTGCAGTAATAATAGTTTTTAACGGTGGAATTAGTATTCAGACCGCAGTCGTTGTCCAGATCCACCAGATAGATCTTCTTTCCAAGCCCAGCGTAATAGTCCACGATGTACTTGACGCCGGCATTGAAATTGTCCAGCGCGTTCTGACGGCCGGAGCTCATGGTCGCCAGACAGATCGTGGGGAGCATACAATAAATTTCCGCGTCAGGGTATTTCGCGATCATCCGGCTGATCATGATATAGTACGCCTGCACAGAAGTCGTCGGGGTAGCGAAGTTGTTGACGCTGGTGAACAAGGCGCTCCGCTCGCTGGCGGTATCGATGTTGGCCTTGGAACCAACGGAGGTAGAGGAGTAGTTGGCAACGTCATTGGTGCCAAGGTACACCGCGATCACATCGGGGTTCGTAGATCCATAATGCAGATTTACAGAACGATCCTTATAAGCAGCCGCACCGTATTCGGTGGTGTTGCTCTGGGCGGAATCCTTCAGAACGTAGCTGCCGGACCACGCATTGTTCACCAGCAGATCCATCCCAAGGGTATCCACCACCTGCTGCCACCATGTATCCGCCCGCTTCACATCGGAAAACTCCGCGTAATCACCGTGGGAGGTGTTACCGTAGTAGGTGCCAAAGGTCGCCTCGGAGGTGACCAGATACAGCGGATTGTAGGTAGAACTGTTGGTGACACCATAGTAGGTCGAGATACTGTCACCGATCACAGAGAGCTTCTTACCTTTGAAGCCCCCATTGGTGTCGAAATTGTCCAACTTCCCTGCCAGAACGCTCAGCGGCAAGCTGGACAGCACCATCACCAAACACAGGACGGCGGCCATGATCCTTCTTGAAAAACGTGTCTTCTTCATGATAGCAGCTCCTCTCAACAAATACCTGCAAAACCGAGGTATCACCTCGTATCTTCCCTAATATTATACGATTATAGGCAATTGGGGTCAAGGTGACATATATGCTGAAAATAAACTGCGGATCTTAGATATCTCCCCTAAACGTGATCATCATCCTGATCCATCGACCGACTGCAGACCACTCCCCCACTTTCCGGTCGAAAGACGAAAAAAAGCTGCCCCGCCGAAGCGGAGCAGCTCTTTACTATTTCGCTATGTAGAAGCAGATACCTTTAGATCAGGCGACCTTCTTCTTGTTCAGGACCACGACGCAAGCCATGGAGACCAGAGCGACGACAGCCAGGATCATGACGCTGGAGTCAGCAGTCTGGGGGATGTCCTCAACGCCGGTAGCGGGATCGATAACGCGCTTAGCGTTCAGCACGATGGTGCAGTCCTTATCGCCGAAGTAGCCATCGCAGTCCTCGCAGTACCAGTACTCGATGTTGCCGTCCTTGGTAGCGGTGGGAGCCACAGCGGGAACGTGCTTGACGTTCTCGGAGCCCAGAGCGGGAGTGATCACGCTCAGAGCGTTGGTGGGCATGCCGTCCATGGTGTAGTGAGCGCCGCACTCCTCGCAGAACACGTGCTCGACCAGGCCGGTGCCGTGGCAGGTAGCCTCGATGCCCTCAACGTAGGTCAGATCGACACCGGGGACCATCAGGCTCTTGATGGTGGTGACCTTAGTGCAGGCCTCGTCAGCGAAGTAGCTGTCGCAGTCAGGGCAGTACCAGTGCTCGGCAACACCGGGCTCGTGGCACACGGGAGCAACAGCCTCAACATGCTCAACGTTCTCAGAGCCCAGAGCGGGGATGATCACGTTCATAGCATTGGTGCTCACGCCTTCCACAGTGTAGTGAGCGTTGCACTCGGGGCAGAAGTAATGCTCCTGAATGCCCTGACCATGGCAGGTAGCCTCGACGCCCTCGAAGTACTCCAGCTCGACCTCAGCAGGAACGGTCAGTCTCTTCAGATTGGTGACCTGAGTGCAGGCCTCGTCAGCGAAGTAAGTGTCGCAGTCAGGGCAGTACCAGTGCTCGGCAACACCGTTCTCGTGGCACACGGGAGCAACAGCCTCGACATGCTCAACGTTCTCAGAGCCCAGAGCGGGGATGATCACGCTCATAGCATTGGTGTTCAGGCCGTCCATGGTGTAGTGAGCGCCGCACTCCTCGCAGAACATATGCTCCTGCAGGCCCATACCGTGGCAGGTAGCCTCGTAGCCCTCGACATAGGTCAGCTCGTTGGCGTTGACGATCACCAGGTTCTTGACATTGGTGAGCATCATGGTCTCGTCGTAGTAGACATCACACTCAGCGCAGTAGTAGTAAGCCATCATGCCGTTGGAGCAGCAGCCAGCCTCAACAGCCTCGGTGAACACCAGCTCGTGGCCGGTGCCTTCTTCGATGACAGCCTCAGCGGCGAAAGCAGAGACGGTCATCAGGGCGACGATCAGGCACAGAGCCATGATCAGCATCAGGGTCTTCTTCATTTCATTGCACTCCTTTTTTGATTTTTTTGATTCGTGTAGAGCATACCGAACGACACAGAACGATCCGTCCGCGACACCCGGTACCTCAACCCAAGATATTGTAACACCACTTTCCTGAAATAGCAACTACTATTTTGAAAAAAGTCCAAATTTTTCATCTAAAACGAGAAAAACCTCATTTCCTTTCGGTCTAAAATAGCACTTGTTCCCGCTGCGTGAACATATGCCCCCACTCAAAGACACGCCCTCTGATATCCCGTTTGTGCGCACACCGGAGGCACACAAATGAACGCCATTGGTGGCTGTCTCCCGTTTCTGATATCCCCGTGACGATCTCCCCGTCGTATATGGAGAGCTGGAGATGACCATCGGGAGCGTATCGCCTGTCCGGCAACATGCTCCCGACGATCATTCCAAACCGCTGTTCATGAGCAGCCCGATCCTCTCGACCGGATACGCCACAGGGATATCCGCAACGAAAAACCGCTTCAGATCCAGCGTCTCACTGCCCGTGATCGCAAGATACTCCTCCACCGCGTCCGAGGCGATACAGACCTTCCCCCGACCGGCCCAATGACGGTCATGCCCATTCTTTTTGACGGAGGAGATCCAGTACTCCTCCCCTGTCTCCACATCGTAGTAGTTCCCACTGATGCCGTTATCTCGCAGGAACCCATGGTCGTTGAAATAAACCATCCTGCCGGATCTCGAAAGCATCACCCTCCCGATCCACGCAGGACCGTCATCGCCGTATCCACTCTTCAGCTCGATGTATTTGAGTTCTGTCTTTCGTCCTGCCATAAGTATCACTCCTTTGGGTCATCTGGGTCCCGCATTTTGATGAGTCGGATGATAGACACGAGCTCCAGGATGAACATCCCCAGATAATAAGAAAACCAGATGATGCTATTGATACCAGGTCTGCCGCCAACATGGATGCACAAGGGGATGCCAACGAAAAGAACGACTGCAAGCACGCAGTTGAATACGGGATCGACCTTCCTGATCGCGTTCACCGCTGAAACGATACCATCGATGGTATAGAAATGCAAACTCAGCAAAGAAACCAATACAGCATAGATCCAGAAAACAGAAGAAGCACTGTACGCACTTTCAGGTGGTGTCTCGACCCCCAAAAACGCACCGGAAGCGGCCAATAAGCCAAAGCTCAAAATAGTCATGAGCATCGCGACGATCGCAGAGATCTTTGGGTAGATCTTCCTCATATCTATCCCTCCTTTCTGCTATCAGTATACCATTTTCTTCCTCTCCATGTCAATATATCCGACTCACAACTACCTATTGCTTTCTAAAGAACCAAAAAAATTGTCATCCTGAGGAGGCGAATGCTGACGAAGGACCTGTGCATTGGGGTGACCATAACGGTAGCCCCGGTGCAAGGATCCTTCGACTCGCTTCGCTCGCTCAGGATGACCTGGCTAACCAAATAACAATGAGTAAAAGCGTGTCGATCATTCTGGGCTGATGCTCCGAAAGCGCAAACCGATAAAGGTCCATGATCTCGATGAGATCGTTCGCTTTGCTCACGGTGAAATCCAAACAAAGTTTGGATGAAATCTGCTTCGCAGATGAAATTAAATCCGTCCCATAACCCGACGCAGTCGGATTTCACCACGAAGTGATTTCACCCATCGAAGATGGATTTATCCCGTCCGTCAGGACGGATTTAGTTGAAAAAGAAAAGACACGCTTATTGCGTGTCTTTTCTTTTTCTGGAGGTACCGCCCAGATTTGAACTGGGGAATGAGAGTTTTGCAGACTCTTGCCTTACCGCTTGGCCACGGTACCATATGAAATAAGGAACGCTTTGCGTTCCTTATCATTTTGGAGCGGGTGACGAGGCTCGAACTCGCTACCTCCACCTTGGCAAGGTGGCGCTCTACCGGATGAGCTACACCCGCATCTCGGTTCCGCAAGGGAACCGTGGTGCCTCCGGTCGGAATCGAACCAACGACACGCGGATTTTCAGTCCGCTGCTCTACCTACTGAGCTACAGAGGCGTATCGTGGAGAGCTCTCGCTCTCCACAGATGCGATATGGCGACCCCGAACGGACTCGAACCGTCGACCTCCAGCGTGACAGGCTGGCGTGCTAACCGACTGCACCACAGGGCCAAATTGTGTGGTGGGAACAACAGGGCTCGAACCTGTGACCCCATGCTTGTAAGGCATGTGCTCTCCCAGCTGAGCTATGCTCCCCTACCAATCGCTCAGGCATTTCTGTGGGCGCTCACCTCAGCGACATGACACATTATACACGCGAGACAGCTATTTGTCAAGCATTTTTTTCATTTTTATTGCAAAAACATTTGGCTATCTATTTTCTTCACATTGCCGCAAATTCTTGAATAAATCAAATCTTTTCCAACAATTTTGCTACATCTTCCGGTGTGAAGCGATACACGGCATCACAAAACTGGCACTCCACCGGGAACGTTTCCCCTTCCTCCATGATTTGCGTCAACTCCGCCTTTCCCAGACTGATTAAGGCAGCTGCAACACGCTCGCGGCTGCAATAGCACTTGTAGGCAACTTCCGTCGTCTCCATGAACACAACCCCAAGATCACCGCACACCTGCCCCAGAATATCCTCAGGAGTCATGCCGTTATCCAGCATCGTGGTCACCGCTCCGGCTCGCTGTATGCCTCTTTCCAGCGTCTCAATGACCTCCTCTGGGGCACCAGGCAACAACTGAAGCAAATAGCCGCCGGCCACCTTCACCGACTGATCTCGATCAATCAGAACACCCAGTGCACAAGCGGTAGGCGTCTGCTCGCTCTGGGCAAAATAAGCGGTCACATCATCGCCAATTTCACCGGTTACCAGCGGCGTAGAGCCAATATATGGTTCCTTCATTTGCAAGTCACGGATGACTGTCAATGTGCCGTCGGTGCCCACAGTCGCCCCCACATCCAGCTTTCCGGGGTATTTCTCAACCAGAGGTACACACGGCTCCGTTACCACACCACGGACATTTCCAATCGAATCGGACACGCAAGTGATTGTGCCAATGGGGCCTCCACCACGAATTTGCAGCGTCATAGAGCCATTGTCCACCTTCTGCATATTACCCATCATCGATGCGGCAGTCAAAGCACGGCCCAAAGCTGCAGAGGCATTGGGAGTGGTTTTGTGGATTGATGTAGCCTTTGCAACCATTTCCGTAGAGCGGATGGCCACCACCTTCACGAAACCATCCATGGTCATTCCACGCACTAAATAATCACTCATTTTCTGATACCCTTCCTTGCACTGAAATAAATACGCTGTTCTCCGGGCTGCGGCGACTCAAAACGTCTGTCTGCATACACCCGAATGTGTATGAAGCCTGCCTGCTTCAAATAATCCGTCAGCTGCGCCTGAGAATAGGCATACTCTCGATGTTCCTCGAAGCTGCGCTGCCACATCTTCCCCTGACGCTGGAACAAATCCATACCATAGGAACAGATATTGGTCCGCTGGTCAAATTCCCCACGCCAGACGCAATAGACATCGTCATCCTCATCAAGGAACACCTGTCCATCCATCGCCCAGAGCTTTTCTGGTGTATTCACATCAAAAATGAAGATACCACCCGGGTTCAAACACTGATAAATCCTTCGAATCGCTTCTTGGCACTCCGACGGATTCGTAATATAATCCAGACTATCCAACGCACAGACCGCCAAATCCACCCCTCTCGGCAAATGAAGCGCCTGCAAAGGCTGGCACACAAAAATTGGCGGATGCGGCAAATCCTGTGCCTTCTGCTGTGCCACGGTGAGCATCTCCGGGGACATATCCACAGCTGTGACGGACACCCCCTCCTGCGCCAGTAGAAGCGCCACAGACCCGGTTCCACAAGCCAAATCCACCGCAGTGCGTGGGCTAATCCCCTCCTTCTGAAGGATTTGATAATAAAAATCCACCGTTTTACGATAATCTACATCATTGGTCAGCCGATCATAGCTGACAGCCAGAGCATGGTATGCATCCATTACGATACCTCCACGAAAAAAGCATCCCGGACATGAGTCCGGGATGCAGGAATATCAAGAATCAGCGCTTAAAAATAGCGAAGATATCCTCATCCGCGGTGCTCTTGGGGGCACTGGGATAAGCGGAGCTGGAAGCAGCCCGGGGAGCCTCCGCCTCACCTCTCTGCTCAAAGCCGGTGGCGATAACGGTAACACGCATCTCGTCCTCAAACTCATCGGAATAGGTTGCACCGAAGATGATGTTGGCATCGGGATTTGCAGCCTCCTGCACAATGCCAGCAGCGGTCTCCACATCGTCCAGCGTCAGCTCAGCAGAGCCGGTCACGTTGACCAAAACACCGGTAGCGCCATTGATGGAGGTTTCCAGCAGCGGACTAGCCACAGCTGCCATAGCAGCCTGCTCAGCTTTCTCACGACCGGAGGCGACACCCAGACCCATATGGGCACGGCCCGCATCCTTCATGACGGCGGAAACGTCAGCGAAGTCCAGGTTGATAATGACCCGATCGGAGAAACCAACCAGCTCAGAGATGGAAGTCACTGCCATCTTCAGCACATCATCCGCAATACCGAATGCATTGGCAAAGGTAATCTTCTGATCGGTGACATACTTCAGGCGATCGTTGGGAATGACAATCAGAGAGTCGACCTTGCTGGACAGCGCAGCAATACCGGCCTCAGCCTGACGCATACGGTTGGCACCCTCAAACTTGAAGGGAGTGGTAACAACACCAACGGTCAGAATACCAGCCTCGTGAGCCAAATCAGCGACGATGGGCGCCGCACCGGTACCAGTGCCGCCGCCCATACCGGCAGTGATGAACACCATGTCGGTACCTTCGAGGCACTTAGAGATGATGGCACGAGACTCCTCAGCAGACTTCTTACCCACTTCGGGCTTGGAGCCGGCACCCATGCCGTTGGTCAGCTTCTCACCAATCTGCAGCTTATTCTTGCAGATGGACTTATTGAGATCCTGCTTATCGGTATTGACAACCACAAAGTCAACGCCCTCCACGCCGGATTCGATCATGCGATTGATAACGTTGTTGCCGGCACCACCGACACCGATAACCTTAATCTTAACTACCCGATCCTGATATGCTTCAGCCATTTTATGTTCCTCCTATGTATGCAGCAAACTCGAAAGCCTACTGCGAGAATTTTATCGTACTTGTACATTGTATCCCGAAATTACGATCTAGTCAATAGAAAATATTGAATTTTCGGGAAAGTTTTTCGTTTCATTAAAGCGGTGCGATGGAAATTTCGCCATCTTCCTGTGGATTCGTCAAATCGATAATGCCACTGGAGTCAATTTCCTCGTCGGTGACGATGGCTTTCATGGTAGCAACTTTGATATCCATCCGGCCGGGATCACCCAGCAGCACCTTGGTCCTGGTACCATACCACAGCTCGATGTTGCCCATATCGGTCACATCCACCACCGTGGCCTCGCCCAAAATTTCATTCTTTTCCAGCTCAATCAGGATATCCAGCACCGTCTGCAGCCGTTCACCATTGGTGACCGAGACGACGATTTTCTCCTCCTCACCTGCAACATAGGTCTCGTCCGGCTGAGGCTCAGCGGCTACGGCCTTTTCTCCTGCCTCGGGGGCCACCAGACGAATTCCCTTGATAAGCGTATGCTTTGCCGCATCCGATTTGTTAGTTGGCTCTACCAGTCGGCCTTCCGCCGTCATAAACCACCAGCCATCGGAATCATCCTGCACCGAGTAGACCACGTCCACTTCCTCAATGTAGATTCGCACCGTTCCCGGCAGCTTAATTCCCACCCGGACATTTTCCACATACGGCAACGCATCGATGATTCGTGCCACAGCCTTGGCTTTTCCGAAGGTCAGAAGGCTATCGCCCTTCTCAATGCCGGAAACCGCCAGCACAGTATCGGCATTGTACTGCTCTGTGCCGGAAATTTCAATGGTGTCGACCCGGAAGAAGATGGAAAAACCAACAAACAGTGCCAGCACCACTGCGCAAACCGTCAGCAGTCTGAGCACCAACTTTTTTCTATCCACCGGCTCCGGCTGGGTATATACCACCTCCGGTGTAGATGGGTAGCTCCTCTTCTTTTTCTGTCCCTGTTGTCTTTCGTTTTGTCTCATGAAGCTTTCCTCATTTCCTGGTCAGTTCTTCGATGATATCGCAAATCCGTTCAGCGGAATCCATAACCACCAGCTTTCGCAGATTGGCAGACATTTTGCTGCGACGGTCATGATCCGCCAACAGCGCTGTCACAGTGTCATAGAGTTTTCTTCCCATATCCTCGCCCTCAGGCAGCAACACCGCACCATCCCGGTCCGCTAAGATACGAGCGTTCTTCGTCTGATGGTCGTTTGTCACATTGGGGGACGGAATCAGGACACAGGGCGTACCGGATGCTCCGATTTCGTTAAGCGTAGAAGCACCGGCCCGGCTGATAATCACATCCGCCGCCGCCATGACCACCGGCATATCGTAAATATATTCTCTCATATCCAGCCCATCACACCGCTCTGGGTCAATGCCCTCCTTGCGGACGTGCTCCGGCATCCACTTCCAACCATAAGAACCCGTGGCGTGGATATGCTGAAATGGAAATCCAGCCGCTTTCTCCAGCTTCATAAAATCGGTCATGGCATAGTTCATGGCTCGTGCCCCTAAGCTACCAAAGGCCGAAACCACCAATGGCCGCCCATCCAGCCCCAGCTGTCTGCGTGCGTCTTCCTTTTGCGTCAGAATAAACTCCTTGCGCACAGGCATTCCCACAACCTCCACTTTATTGGGATCACGGTAATGCTGAGCACTTTCCGCAAAGGATACCAGCACTCGGTCGGCCTTATTGGCCGCCATCTTTGTGGTGACACCGGGGACCGCATTGCTTTCATGGACGCAGGTAGGAATCCCCAGCTTGGCTCCGGCACGCAGGGCCGGATAGCTGGCATAACCGCCGGTGCCTACAATCACATCCGCATCAAACGCCTTGATTATTCTCTTGCAGGCCTTGATAGAACCCAGCAAGTCTTTAACAACCTTAATATTCTTTCCGATTGCCTTAGGGGAAATACCCCGAACCAACCCGGCACCGGGCAGACATTTTAGCTCATACCCAGCCTTGGGGACCAGCTTTTCCTCCATGTGCCCCTCTGCGCCGATAAAGAGGATGTTGCAATCGGGATGACGTTCTTTCATCATATTCGCCACAGCGATGGCCGGATTGATATGACCGGCAGTGCCGCCGCAGGTAAAGATAATATTCATGGAACATCCTCCTGTTCTTTCGTTCGGTTCCGCTGTCGGGAAATACTCAGCACAACCCCCATTTCCCCCAGATTCACCGCCAATGCGGTGCCACCGTAAGAGAAGAAGGGTAGCGCAATGCCCGTAGAGGGCAGCAAATTGGTCACCACACCCAGATTCAGGGCGGTCTGCACCGCAATCAGAGTCACGAGTCCTGCCGCCAGCACTGTAGAAAACCGGTCTGCGGCTCGCAGCGCAATCCAGTAACCACGGATGATTACCGCGCAAAACAGAGCAATAATCAGCAGTGCCCCCACCAGTCCCAATTCCTCGCAAATGACTGCAAAAATATAATCGTTATATTGAAAGGGTAGATACAAATATTTCTGCCTGCTCTTGCCCAGCCCCAGACCAAATAGTCCACCGGAACCGATGGCGTACAGTGACTGCAAAATCTGATATCCGGTGTCGCTGGGATCCAACTCCGGATGGAGCCATGCGGTAACCCGATCACCGGCATAGCCCATGAAGCTGATGTAAATCATCACAAACAGCCCAGCCGCCAACGCACCGGCCCCCAGCCATTTGGGACTGGTCCCGGCAATGAACATCATGGTCACACCAACCATGCCAATCAGCATGATGGCAGACAAATGCTTCTCCAACGCCAACGGCACCAGAATTCCCAAAAGTGCAAGCCCGAAGCCCAGCACACCATGGCGAAAATCCTTTGCGCTGGACCCAAAAAATCTGGTTAGACGGGCAAACAACAAAATCATTGCAAACTTGGCAATTTCCGAGGGTTGGAATTGAATACCGGCAATGTTAATCCATCGCCGTGCGCCGTTGACGCTTTGTCCCACCACCAGAACACTCAAAAGCAATCCAATGCTGATAAAATAGATTGGCCACGCCAACCCCAACCATAGTTTTCCGGGGATTCGACTGAAGGCCCACATGCACACCAGCCCCAGTGCCCCACAAATCGCCTGCTTTTGCAGGTATTTTGTAGAGATGGCATAGCTGGTGTCATATTCACTCTGAGCGTAGCTGGCAGAATAGAGCATCGCCAGCCCCACCGTCAACAGTAATAATATCAGAATCAGAAAGGGAATGTCAATGCCTCCCGTCCGATTTTTCGGACGACGGTCCTCTTTGGCATAGAGTCTGCGCTCTATAGCCATAGAAGCTCCTTTCCGTATTATCCCAGCCGTCCGGCGATACCCACCCAGGCCAGTACACACATGATAACGGAAACGGCAGAGAATACGAAGCAGATTTTAACTTCCTTCCAGCCGCACATTTCAAAATGATGGTGAATCGGAGACATCTTAAACAGCCGCTTTCCGTGGGTCAGCTTGAAATAACCCACCTGCAGGATAACGGACAGGGTCTCCAGAATATAAATCAGGCCGACCATAATCAGCACAATCGGCATATCCAACGCAAAAGCCATGCCACAAACAATGCCGCCCAAAAACAGCGACCCGGTATCGCCCATGAACACCTTCGCCGGATGCCAGTTGTAGAACAGATAGCCCACCAGTCCGCCTACCAGAGAAGCCGGAAGTAGGGCCAAATCAAACTTCTTCATGGAAACCGCCACAGCGGTAAAGAATACCATCACCGGTACCGTGACGCTGCCGCACAGGCCATCCACGCCATCGGTCAGGTTCACCGCATTCACGCAGCCTACCATGACGAACATGGCGAAGAAAATGTAAGCGATGGGGTGAATATGGAAGGGCACATCCACGAAGGGGATGTACAAATCGCTGGTCATGATTCCATTTTTCAGCAAGATGTACAGGTAAATTGCGGACACTGCCATCTGTAGCAACGCCTTTTGAATGGAGGTCAGTCCCAAATTACGCTTAAATTTCAGCTTAAAGAAATCGTCCAAAAAACCAACCAGTCCAAAGCACAGGCCCAGCGCCAGCACATAAAACACAGAATAATCCTGCATAGCCGGAATGCTGACCAGCAGGCACAACGCAGCGGTGATAATAAACATCAAGCCACCCATCATGGGGGTTCCTGCTTTGCTGTTGTGCCATGTGGGGCCGACCTCCCGAATGGACTGTCCTGCCTTCAGCGCACGCAGGATTGGCAGCAGAAGGTATCCAATGGCTACCGCCAGGCCACAGGCAACAAGTGCCGTAATTACGATTCTAGTTGTCATCTATCTGTCCTCCGCTTATGTTTCTTTCAGGAATTGATCCAAAATAAGCTCCATCCGCATACCACGGCTGCCCTTGACGAGAATTACATCCCCGGGTCGAATCATCCGTTTCATGGCAGCGGCCACGTCCTCCCGTTTGTCAAACGCCTTTGCCATGGACTGTTCCATGCCGCCAGTCAGCGCACCACTGACCAGTCGGCTACTGTTAGGACCGAAGGCCAAGACCATATCTGCCTTTTCGGCAGCGATTCGACCCACCCGGTAATGCTCCGCCGGCGTACATGTGCCCAGCTCCAACATATCACCCAGCACTGCCACACGGCGACCAGGCTTATTCCCCAGCACCGCCAGTGCCGCTGCCATAGACTCAGGACCGGCATTGTAGCAATCTTTGATGATGGTGCAGCCTTTGGCCTCGAAGATTTCCTGTCGGCCGGCCATGTTGCGAAACTGCGCCAGCGCAGCGTGGATTTTATCCTCCGCCACCCCCAGCTGCATCGCTACGCCCACCGCTGCCATGGCATCATTGACATAATGCAGGCCCTCCAGCGGCAGTACCACCGGGAACTGTCGGTCACCGGCCTTGGCAGTGAAGCAGATTTTCCCGTCATTTTCCTGCACATCCGCCGCAAAATACTGACATTCCTGATTTTCCACACCAAAGTATGTCACACTCATCAAATGCTCCCGATGTACATTCCACAGCAGCGGATCGTCACCATTGAGCAGCACCAATCCGCCCTCTCGCAGGCCCTCCAGAATTTCCAGTTTTGCCTGCAGGATGCCCTGCTGGGAGCCAAGATGCTCAATATGCATTGTGCCAATATTGGTGATTACCGCCAAATCCGGCTGGGCAATGGAGGCAAGGTACGCAATCTCACGGAAATGATTCATGCCCATTTCCAGTACCGCAACCTCTGTATCCTCCGGCATGGACAGCACCGCCATCGGCATTCCGATATCGTTGTTGTGATTTTCCGGGGTCTTGCTGACACGGAAGCTTTCCGCCAACACCGCACAAATCATCTCCTTGGTGGTGCTTTTACCCACGGAACCGGTAACACCTACCACCTTCATGCCGATGCGCAGTCGCTCTCCACGGGCAATATCGCCCAAAGCTTTTCTGGGATCCTCAACTACAATAGCCGGATGATCGCCTACAGTCCTGCTGCACAGCACCGCCGCCGCACCATTTCCCAGTGCGGCAGGGATAAAATCGTGCCCATCCCGCTCGCCTTTCAGCGCAACAAACAGCTGGCCCGGCTGGAGCTTTCTGGTATCGTTGTTCGCTCCAAGAAAGGATACATCCGCATATTTCGGATCGACGTATCCACCGCACCACCGGGCGGCCTGTCTCAATGTAATCGTACCCATAGCTTACCTCATTTCTGCCAGGGCGGCGGCAACTTCCTCCCGCTCGTCCAGCTGATGCTTCACGCCGTTGATTTCCTGATAGGTTTCATGGCCCTTTCCGGCCAGTATGATAATGTCGTTGTCCTTGGCGATTCTCATGGCATGACGAATCGCCACTCTGCGGTCCTCAATGGTGAGGAACTGCCCCATGGAGGCATCCACCCCGGCCACAACATCCCGAATGATTGCGTCCGGCGCCTCGGTTCGGGGATTATCAGAGGTGATGATTGCTACATCCGAAAGTTCAACGCCGATTCGTCCCATGATAGGCCGCTTGATAGGATCCCTGTCACCGCCGCAGCCGAACACCGTAATAATTCTTCCCTTACAGAAATCTCGCACCGAACGAATCACATTCTCAAGACCATCCGGGGTATGGGCGTAATCAATCAGCACCGTGTAAGGCATTCCCGGTGTGGGAACCACCTCCACTCTGCCCTTCACACCCTGCACCTGTTTCAGTACATTTGCCGCATCCGACAGTCGGATACCCAATGCTTTTACGATGCCCAGCACCGTCAACACATTATAAACCGTGAATCTGCCGGGAATGGGGAGCGCAATATCAGTTTTCTCCCCATCGGATACCGCCGTAAAGCAGATGCCATCCGACAGCATTTTCACATTTTCCGCCCAAATTCCGGCGCATTCCTTGACTGAGGTGGTAATCACCGGACACTGCACGCTCCGGTGGATCCGTTCGAACCATGCGTCATCCTGATTCAGTACCGCCTTATCGCAACGTGCAAACAGCTCCGCCTTGGTATCGCAGTAATCTTCCATAGTCTTGTGGAAATCCAGATGATCCTCCGTCAGATTGGTAAACGCCGCCACATCAAAACGAACGCCGCCCACCCGATGCAGAGCGATGGCATGGGAAGACACTTCCATAATCGCATAGCCACAACCGGCATCTCGCATCCGAGCAAACAATCCTTGCAGCTCAAAGCTCTCCGGGGTGGTCCGGTCGGTGGGGATAACTTCCTCCCCGATTCGGTTTTCCATGGTGCCAATTAAACCGGCCTTCTTCCCGGTAACTCGCTCCAGCACCTGCTTGAGCAACCATGTGACTGATGTCTTCCCATTGGTGCCGGTAACGCCAATCAGTGTCATACTCTTTGCCGGCTGTCCATAATAATTGCAGCCAATTAGCGCCAGTGCCAACCGATCCGATTCCACCAGCACATACGGTACATCCCCATCTGGCCGTTTCGCAGTGACCACCGCCACTGCGCCTTTCTCCATGGCCATGGGAATGAACCGGTTACCGTCGGAGGCAAAGCCCGAGACCGCCACAAACAGAGCGCCCATGGTCACCTTTCTCGAATCGTAGGCCACCGCCCCAATCTCCATATCCAAATCCGCATTGGCATCCAAAATCTCGATGCCCCGGAGTAAATCCTTCAATTTCATAGTGTTCTCCTTTGTGTCCGCTTACGTTGCGGCTTTGGTATCGATAAACGTCAGTGTGACCGTCGTCCCCACCGCCACCGAAGTTCCAGGGGCGATGCTTTGGGATGCCACCGTCACCGAGGGACTGATTGCGTTGTTTCCCGTCACCAGAATGTATATCCCCAGCGCACCAGCAGCATCGCTGGCCTGCTGCCGGGTCATACCCGAAAGGTCCGGCATTTGCACCATCCGTTCCTCTGGTTCTTCTCCATAATATAATATCACTTCACTGCCACCGGGAACAGTCTGCCCAGCCTCCGGAATCTGCCCGGTGACTTTGTCCCCATCCCCCACCGTCCGGCAGGTCAGACTCTGATCTGACAGCAGCTTATCCGCCTCCTGATGGGTCAACCCGGTCATATCTGACAGGACCACCGACTTTCCGGCAATATCCTCTTCCGAAAAGTGCTGCTCCACACCCAAATAAGGCAGGATATCCGCCATCACGGCCCCTACCGTGGGTGCTGCCATAACACCACCAGAAATGTAGATTCCCGTTTCCCGGGAGGGAGTATCCAATGCTACTAATATAATATACTCCGGATCGTCCATCGGCGCAATACCCACAAATGATACGATCTTATCCAGCACACGCTGGCCATTCTCATCAAAAACGTCAATTTTTTCGCTGGTACCCGTCTTTCCCCCTATGGAAAACCCGGCAACGGAGGCATTTTTTGCCGTTCCTTCCGTTACAACGCCTTCCAACAGTGCACACATGGTATCAGAAGTCTCCTGACGAATCACCTGCCGAACCACTGTCGGTTCCTGCTTTAGAATTGTTTTCCCATTGGCATCCACCACCTCGGATACGATGTACGGCTCCATCAGATATCCCCCGTTGACTACCGAGGCAATGGCCCGAACCAGCTGCAGTGGCGTAATTTTAAAGGTCTGTCCAAAAGATCCGGAGGTCAGGGAGGCGGTGCCCCACTTATCGGTGTCCGTCACCAGCGATTTGTCAAAAAAAATCCCCTTGCTCTCTCCGGCTAAATCGACACCCGTTTTCTCAAGGATTCCGAACCGCTGGATGTAATCATAAAAGGTCTCGCCGCCCATCTTGAGGGCAATGTGGGCAAAGGCAATGTTGCAGGAATTTTGCAGGGCCTGCGGTGTTTTCTGGGCACCGTGTCCAGTGGAACGCCAGCAGTGCAGCAGCTGGGCACGACCCGGAATCTGCTCCGCACCGCCGCAGTGGAAAGGGGTATCCAGCGTAATGGCACCGCTGTCCAGTGCCGCCGCCATGGTCAGCACTTTGAATGTAGATCCCGGCTCATAGCCGTCAGACAGCACCCGGTTTCGCCACTGCTTCAACCGTGCAGCAGTGAGCGCCTCCTGATAAGCCTTCAACCCCTCCTGATACTGTACGCTCCCCTGCAGCTGCTGCAAATACGACTGCCGCAGCTGCTCCGTCTGCTCCAGTGCCTCTGGGTCGGTGATTTCCAGATAGGCATTGGGGTCGTAGCTGTCCAACGTCGCCATGGCAAGGATTTCTCCGCTTTTGGCATTCATCACCAGCCCAAACGCACCATTTTGCACATCATAGCGGTCGATTGCCGCCTGCATCTGTTTTTCCAAACAGGCCTGCACCGTGGCATCCAACGTCAGAATGACATCACATCCAGAAATCGAGGCTGCATATTTTTCATAAGAAAAGGGCATATCCATCTCATTGTTGCCCTTGGTGGTGATTACCGCACCGGTTTTTCCGGAAAGATAGCGGTCATACGCCGCCTCAATCCCTTCGGCTCCGGTGTTCGAAGCATTGGTGAATCCAATCACCTGCGCAGCCAGCGTACGCTGCGGATAGTACCGCTGAGAGGATGGCTCCAGATGGATGCCGGAAATCTGCTTTTCATTAATATAGGCTCGGATTTTGGCAGCGGTATCCGTATCCACCGCCGCAGCGATTTGCTTGTAGCGCATTGCCGTATCCGCCGCCTGCTTCTGAATCCACTCCGGCTCCAGTTCCAAAATCCCACCCAGTGTCTGGGCAATGTCCGTAACATCCGCTTTGGATTGCTTTAATTCATGGGGATCCAGGTACACATTTTCCACACTACGTGAGCAAGCCAGAACATTCATATTCTGATCGTAAATCGTCCCCCGGTTTGCCGTAATCGTGGTGGTTCGGGTCTGATTCATCAGTGCCAAATTAGAATAGTATTCATGATCATGAATCATCAAATCGTACAGCCGAAAGGCCGTGGGGATAAACGCCACCAGTCCCAATACCGCCATGGTAGCCATGATTCTGTGATGCTGACCGGAGTCCCCTCGAATCCGTATGTGCTCCTTCTTCCGTTCCAATTTGCTCATAAGACACCGGCCTTTCCATCAGGATTAAAATGGGCAGCAAGGGAACCCCCTCACTGCCCACCGCAGCTCTATCCTAATTTTATTGGCCGAATCACGCTTTATGCAAACAGCTCCGTGACGAACTGGCAGAATTCCTCCCACGCTGTCATGGGCAGTTCCTCCTGAGGCACCTCCACGGAAACCGTGATATGCTGAAGCTGATTCTTCGGCACCAGGCCCATATCCAGCGCCTTCTGCTCCACATCCTTCAGGTCGTAGCCCGCACGGTATTGCGCACGCAGCTGCGCATTTTCCGCAGACAGCGTTGCTGCATAGCTTTCCATCTGGTCTGCCTGATCAGACAATCTGCCCAGCTCCATCAGACCCACTGCCATAGCAATCAGCATCACCGCTGCCGTCACCATTGCGCACAGAGAGATAGGGTCGATGCGAATGACCTTCCGCTTCTGACCACGAGGCTTCATTTCCGGCAGCTTTGCGCCATTTTTCGCAGGACGTTTGACTGGCTCAATCTTACGGGCAGCACTGCCGGCAGTATAAAACTTTACATACTGGATATCAGGCTGACGTGCCATTTATCGTCACTTCCTATAGTTCATAGTTTCTCGCAAACACGCAACTTTGCGCTTCTGGCTCTAGGGTTTCTCGCCAGCTCCTCGTCACCGGAAACGATAGGTTTTCGGCTAATCAATTTTACCTGCGACTTTTTTCCGCAGACACATACAGGGAAATTAGGTGGGCAGGTGCAGCCTTTGGAGGCAAAGACCATACTGTTCTTAACAATGCGATCCTCCAAGGAATGGAAGGTAATGACCGCCAGTCGACCGCCCTCATTCAAGCAGGGAATCGCATCCTCCATTACTTTTTCCACAGAGCCAAGCTCGTCATTAACAGCGATGCGAATCGCCTGAAAACTCCGCTTAGCCGGGTGCTGCTTCTCTCGCAACGCTGCCGCAGGCATGGCGCTGCGAATAATATCCACCAGTTCGAGGGTGGTCTCAATGGGCTTTTCTGCCCTGCGACGGCAAATCGCCGCTGCGATTTGCGGTGCATAACGCTCCTCGCCGTAATCATACAGGATTCGTTTCAGCTCCTCCTGGGGCCAGGTATTGACCACCACATCAGCGCTGAGTGCGTCCTCATTATTCATTCTCATATCCAGCGGCGCATCGACCATGTAGGAAAACCCTCTGGCCCCGTCATCCAGCTGAGGGGACGAAACACCCAAATCCAACAGGATGCCATCCACGCCCTCGATGCCCAAATCATTTAGTACCGCTTTGATTTCACAGAAGTTGGAATGCACCAACGTCACTCGGTCGGCATAGGGAGCCAGCCGCTCCTCCGCAGCCTTCAACGCCACCAGGTCCCGGTCAATGCCGATAAGGCGACCGGTGGTCAATCTTTTTGCGATTTCACTGGAGTGACCGGCACCACCCAGCGTACCATCTACATAAATACCGTCCGGACGGATATTCAGCGCATCAATGCACTCATCCAACAGCACGGAAACATGATAAAACTCACTCATAATCCAATGGCCTCCAGAGATGCCAGCAGCTTTTCGGGAGTCAGATTCTCCGTCTCGAAGGCGGCGAATTCGTCAGCGGACCAGATTTCCGCCTGTCCGGCCCGGCCTACAATCACCACATCTCGGCTAACGCCGGCAAAATCCAGCAGATTCTGGGTCAACATGAACCGGAACTGCTTATCCGGGGCACATTCCGTGGCATTGATGAAAATCAAGCTAGTGGCAGCGCCACGCTGGGAGATGGGCAGGGCGTTGTAATTATCCTGCAGAGTCTGCCAGTCGGCAGCGGTGTAGACCGTGAGGCAACGGTGACCACAGTTGACACCCAACGTCACAAAGAAAGCCTCTCCCAGCTCGCCTCTGAGCTTTGCAGGAACGATTAAACGGTTCTTATCGTCCAGTTTTGCGGGATATTTACCAATCACGGCGCCTCACCTCCTCCATTTTACTCCACTTTTCATCCATTTCGCTCCACTTGATAACAGTATAACGGGTCATTCACAAAAAATCAATCATTTTCATCAAAAAATACAGAAAAATTTTTAGAAAATTAGGAAATATCCGCATTTCAGAACGCTTGTTCCAAAATGCGGATACGCAAACTTTATATTTGATTACCTAAACTAGCCCTGAAACTGCAAGACCCCATCTTTGTAGGACCCACGAATTTTGGACAGCCGTTTGCCGTTTTTCAACAATAGCACCGCCAGTGGCCCCTCCACTTCCTCCTGCACCAGTCGGCGCAGACAACGGGCTCCTTCTTTTTGGACACAACGGCGACTCAGTTCCTGCGCCAGTGTATCCGGCAACTGAAGCTGCATCCCCAGCTTGCCCACTCGTTCAGACAGCTCGGATAAATATTTCCCGGCTATGCGTGCTAGCGCATCCTGATCCAGCGGCGCAAAGCACACGATTTTATCCAACCGCCCAAGAAACTCCGGAGAGAACGCCTGCCGCAGCGCCGCATCCGTTTCCCCCACCCGTCCGGCAGGTCGGAAGCCTAACCCATCAGACCGTAACTCGCCGCCTATATTCGAAGTCATGACCACAATGGCATTTTTAAAGCTGACCTTTCTGCCGGTGGAGTCCGTCAGTTCCCCTTCCTCCATAATCTGTAGCAAGATTCCGGCCACATCTCGATGGGCCTTTTCCAGCTCATCCAGAAGAACCAGGCAGTAAGGCCGCCGTCGAACTGCCTCCGTCAGCTTACCGCCCTCCTCATAACCAACATACCCAGGAGGTGCGCCAATCAGCCGGGATACCGACTGTTTTTCCATATATTCCGTCATATCCAGTCGAATCATTGCACTGCGACTTCCGTAGATTTCCTCCGCCAGAATACGACACAGCTCCGTTTTTCCCACACCGGTAGGCCCGGTAAACAACAGCGACGCAATGGGACGATTCTCGTCCCGTACGCCGCTGTAGCCACGACGTACCGCTTCTGCCACTGCTTTCACCGCCTCACTCTGTCCCACAACCTTCGCCGACAGCGTATTTTCCAGCTCCAGAAGCCGCTTACGTTCATCTGTGGTCAGCCGTCCCACCGGTATTCCCGTCCGTGCTGACACCGCCCATGCAACATCCATGCCTGTAACTGTGCGCTGACGACGATTTTCTGTCGGCTTATTTCCGATTTTCTGCATCTTATCTCGCAACTCCGCCGCTCGTTCGTAACGGCTTTCCCGTACCGCCTCATGAAGCTCCTGCTCCAAATCTTGACGACCATGTTGCTTCCCCCGGCGCAAATCCTCCATTCTGGCTCGTGCTGCTCCTTCATCCAGCAGGTCGATTGCCTTGTCGGGCAGATACAAATCCGGAAGATACCGTACCGACAACCGAATCGCCTCCTCCATGGCCTCATCGGTGATACGCATCCGATGGTGCCGTTCCAGCCCCGGCTTTAGCCCACGCAAAATCGCCATCGTCGATTCTCTGTCCGGCTGTTCCACCTTCACCGGCCGAAAGCGTCGCTCCAATGCGGGATCCTTCTCGATGGATTTTCGGTATTCATCCAGCGTGGTTGCCCCCAGCATCTGAATTTCCCCCCGGCCCAGCGCCGGTTTCAGAATATTTGCCGCATCGATTGCTCCTTCTGCTGCACCGGCCCCCACGATGGTGTGCATCTCGTCCACAAACAAAATCACATCACCGCTTCTTCGGATTTCATTGAGAACATCTCGTAGCCGTTCCTCAAATTCTCCCCGATATTTTGTGCCTGCCACCATATCTGCCATATTCAGACTCAGCAGACGTTTATCCTTCAACTGCGGCGGCACATTCCCGGCAGCAAGCCTTTGGGCCAAGCCCTCCGCAATTGCGGTTTTGCCTACACCTGGTTCGCCCACCAGCGCCGGATTATTTTTGTTTTTCCGACTAAGAATGCCAATTACCATTTCAATTTCCCTGTCTCTGCCAATCACCGGGTCCATATCCTGCGCTTTGGTAATCAAATCCGTACTATACTGCTCCAAAAGCTTCGTAGCAATCTCCTCCTTTTTCCCTTTTATCGAATCGGCACCGACTGATAAGTATTCCAACGTCAAGGTAAACAGCCTGTCCGTATCCGCATTACACAACTCCAACAAATCCTGTCCATCTGACCGAGGCATCCGCAGAAGCCCCAGCAGCACATGACCGGAAGAAACGGCATTTCTGTTCATGCCCCGTGCTTCACGACCAGCGGTGCGCAATACCTGCTCCGCCTCCCGAGTCAAGCCTTGCGGCAGTGGAAGATCTGGCGCTCCGGTGCCCCAAAACACCCGCGCAAAGCCCCTCAGCAGCTCTGGCTCTACCCCCTCAGAACGCAGAAACAATCCGATTTGCCCCGGCTCCTCCGCCAGTGCCATCAGCAGGTGGGCCGTCCCCACATAACTGTGCCCCAGCTCTCTAGCCAGCCGGCCAGCTGCCAGTATCAGCTCTGTGGTTTTTCCATCATAGCGCACGCCAATCCCCCCTCGCCGTGAAATCCTGCCCACCGGATGCAAAAAATATACGAGCTGTTATAAAAAAACCATTGCATTTTCAGAAAACCATGCTAGAATAAGAGTACGTCAACTGGCGTGCCACAAAAACATACATGGAGGTAAAATCATGGCTTACAATATCACTGACGCTTGTGTTAAGTGCGGCGCTTGCGCTGACAACTGCCCCGTCGAGGCTATTTCCGAGGGCGAGGACAAGTACGTCATCGATGCCGATGTTTGTGTCAGCTGCGGCTCCTGCGCCGACAACTGCCCCACTGAGGCGATTGAGGAAGGCTGATCTTTCCGACTCACGAGTGGCCTGCGCCCGGTGTTCCGAGCGCAGGCCCTGTTTTTTAGGAGAACCCTATGGAACAGTTACCAAACGGCTATACTCTGGAGCTCCCTTCAGGGTGCTTCCCCCTCAGCACGGACACAATGCTACTGGCAGATTTCGTTCGTCCAACTGCCCAAATTCTGGATTTAGGCTCCGGTGGTGGAACGCTCGGATTGCTTCTTTGTTCCGGCAACGACCGCTGCCATATTACCGGCATCGAGCTGGACTCCCTCGCCCACAATGCGGCAATGGAAAACATCCGTCGAAACAATTTACTCCACCGTATGAACAGTATATGCGCAGATTTGCGATTGGTGAACCAGCTAGTGAGCGCCGGCTCTTTTTCGTGCTGCATTTCCAATCCCCCCTACTTTTCCGGCGGACCAGAAAGCAAACGAACCCCACTGGCCCGGCGAAACGACCAATGCCAAATCTCCGATTTGTTCCGTGCCGCTGCATGGGCGTTGCACTGGGGCGGTGACTTCTATCTGGTACACAAGCCGGAGCAACTGGGGCAACTATGCGCCAACGCAGTACAGGCCGGACTGGAGCCGAAGCGGCTCCGCCTGATTCGCCATCGTGCCGATGGCCCTGTGGCTCTGATTCTGCTCCAATGCCGCAAAGGCGGAAAGCCTGGCCTGCGCTGGGAGGAAGCCTCGTTATTCGACAATGAAGGCAATCCCACAAAATATTATAATAATGTATATCATTTGACATAGGAGAACCATCATGGCTGGAATGCTTTATCTGGTGCCGACCCCCATCGGCAATTTGGGGGATATTTCGATTCGCTGCAGACAAACGCTGGAGCAAGCGGACTTTATCGCTGCTGAAGACACCCGTGTGACTCTGAAGCTCCTAAACCATTTGGGCATCAAAAAAAGCCTTGTCAGCTACTACGAGCATAACAAGGCTGCGAAAGGTAATGTGATTTTAGACCGGATTCTCGCCGGCGAGACCTGTGCACTGGTATCCGACGCAGGTAGTCCGGCTATCTCAGATCCCGGAGAGGATTTGGTAAAGCAGTGTGCCGAGGCCGGTGTCATCGTTTGTGCCATTCCCGGCCCCTGTGCGGTGATTACCGCCCTGAGCATCTCCGGGCAAAGTACCGGTCGCTTCTGCTTCGAGGGCTTTTTGTCCACCGCAAAAAAGAGCCGCCGGGAGCATCTGGAGGCACTCATTCACGAGACCCGTACTATGATTTTTTACGAAGCGCCTCACAAGCTGATATCCACACTGGAAGACATGGCCGCAGCCTTTGGCGGTGACCGTCCCATCAGCCTGTGCCGGGAACTGACGAAGCTCCATGAGGAGGTAGTCCGTACCACCCTTTCCGGTGCCATCGAGCGGTATGCGACGCAGCCGCCCAAGGGGGAATTCGTACTGGTGGTCGCAGGCGCACCGGAGGTAAGAAAAGAAAAGGCCACTGCAGAAGATGCTGCCGCACGGGTAGCGGAGTTGACCGCACAGGGTATCAGTCGAAAGGATGCCATCAAGCAAACCGCCGCCGAACTGGATTTGCCCAAAAATGTAGTTTACGATGCCGCCCTTCAAATGGAAAAATGAAAAACTGCCGCAAAGCGGCAGTTTTTTTCAGCAAAGCTCAGCCATATTCTGAGCGCACTCGTGGCAAACGTTCTTACCCCGGTAAGAAACCAGACCGTAAGAGGATGCGCAAAATACGCAGGAAGGCTCAAACTTCTGGAGTACGATCCGATCATTATCCATGTAGATCTCCAGCTCGTCCCGTTCCGCAATATCCAAGGTGCGTCTTAATTCAATAGGAAGCACGATTCTGCCCAGCTCGTCCACTTTGCGAATGATACCCGTTGACTTCATCTAGCAGCCCCTCCTTTCCTCGAGGTAATATCAGGCGTGTCTTTCACAGATGAACGTAACGCCTGATTTTTTATATCATCATTATAAACTGTCTTTTCGCTTGTGTCAAATGTTTTTTTCAAAAAATGTAGAAACATAACAGAATAATTCCACAATTCCCATCATATGGTTCTCCAAAGGGGTGAACTGAATGGTAATGAGCTGGGTATTTGTGGTGATTGTGGGCATATCAACGGTGTTTTCTGTAGCTTCAGGGACAACAGGTGCTGTAGCGGCTGCTTCTGCCACCGGGGCACAGGCCGGGGTCACGCTAGCCATCAGCATTGCCGGTAGCCTTTGCCTGTGGTCCGGTGTCGGAAAGCTGATGGAAAAAGCCGGAATAACAGATGCTTTGTCCCGAATCCTCCGACCGATAATCTCACGCATTTTTCCTCAGAGCAAAGACGATTCCGTTCTGGCAGGCTCACTCAGTGCAAACATCTGCGCCAACATCCTCGGTCTCGGGAACGCCGCAACCCCCATGGGCATCAAAGCGGCACAGCGAATGTCCAACGGGACGACTGCAAGCGACCAGCTTTGCCGACTGATTGTGTTAAACACCGCATCCATCCAGCTGATTCCAGCCACCGTTGGCGCTATCCGGGCATCTCTCGGATGCCAGACCCCTTTTGACATCCTGCCTGCCGTCTGGGTTACCAGTCTCTGCTCCGCAGGCGTGGGCCTATTAGCCGCCCTCGTTTTCGGAAAGCTGTGGCCCCATGAGTGACTACATCATTCCACTGTTGTTGCTGACAAGCTGTGCTTTGGCGCTACGCAAAAAAGAGGATGCTTACGGCCTAATGCTGGAAGGTGCCGCAGAAGGCCTGAAAATGCTTTTGTCCATCGTGCCAGCTCTCATTCTGCTGCTGACCGCCGTATCCATGCTCCGGGCCTCCGGTGCCATCGAAGCACTCAGCGAAGTCTGCGCTCCCGTATTCCACACCTTTGGAATCCCACCAGAAACCGCCATTTTGATACTCATACGACCCATCAGCGGTAGCGCCGCTCTGGCGGTGGGTGCGGAGCTGATGGCCACCCATGGTGTAGATTCCCTTATCGGACGGACTGTCGCCGTCATGCTCGGTTCAACGGAAACCACCTTTTATGCCATCAGTGTTTATTTCGGGGCAGCTGGCATCAAAAAGACTCGGTATACGCTGCCAGCCGCACTGATTGCAGATGCAACCGGATTCGTGATGGCAGCTATTACGGTAAAACTGTTTTTTCGTACATAAGACAGGCGTGCGGCATAGCCGCACGCCTGAGAATCATTCATCTTCCTCGTCGTCCTCGAAGCTGAACTCCAGAACCTCGCCGCATTCATCACAGATGATGCTGCCTGCCTCCAGCGTCTCCTCGTCGAAGTTAATCACGTTGCCACAGGCACACTTGACCTCGTAGATGGTGGTGTCCTCGTCGCCGAAGTCGAAGCCCTCATCCTCGAAGTCCTCGTCCTCGTCGTCATAGTAATCATCATCGTCCTCGTCCATGATGTAATCCTCAATGGCATCCAGATCTTCTTCAATCTCATCCAACTCGTCAGAAATGGCAATGGTGGTCTCCTCCACGTCGCTCAACCGCTTGGTCACATCACCCAGCAGGTCCACGATGGCAGAAATCATCTTGCCCTCAGCCTTCTCGGTATCCAGATTCAGGCCATCCATCAGGCCCTTGAGGTAAGCAGCCTTTTCCGTAATGGTCATAGCAAATCTCCTTATCACACCTTGGAGCGACCCAGATACTCACCGGTACGGGTGTCAATCTGAATCTTGTCGCCCTCGTTGATGAACAGGGGCACTTTCACCTCAGCGCCAGTTTCAACGGTGGCGGGCTTGGTGACGTTGGTGGCAGTGTTGCCGGCAAAACCAGGCTCGGTCTCGGTAACAACCAGATCCACAAAGTTGGGCACTTCCACGCCGAAGACCTTGCCCTTATAGCTCATGATGGTGCAGATGTCGTTCTCCTTGACGAACTTGAAGGAATCGTCCAGAGCGCTGCCATCGATAGGCTCCATCTCGTAGGTCTCCTGATCCATGAAGTAGTACAGGCCACCGTCCTGATAGGAATATTCCATCTTCTTGCGCTCAATGAAAGCGGTGGGGAACTTGGCAGAGGGATTCAAGCTGGTCTCGGTCACGCCGCCGGTGATGACGTTCTTCATCTTCACACGGACAAACGCAGCACCCTTACCGGGCTTAACGTGCTGGAACTCCACGACCTGCATAACCTTGCCGTCCAGTTCAAAGGTAATGCCGTTTCTGATATCGCCTGCAGAAATCATTTTAATATCCTCCTAAAGTAGCTCTCCCTTTCGGGGGCGAAGTGAAAATAAATTCTTAGCTGATATATTCTAACCTAAATCCCGCCATTTTTCAAGGGGAAAAGAGAATTTTTTCAGATAATGATTAAATTCTTGGGGCTTGTGGTGATATTTTCGTAACCTTCGTCTGTAATGACCACCACATCCTCGATTCGGACGCCAAATTTTCCCGGCAAATAGATACCCGGCTCTGCGGAGGATACCATATTTTTCTCCATCACAGTCTTACCAGAAGGACTGCACGAGGGCATCTCATGAACCTCCATACCAAGGCAGTGACCGTATGCGTGACCGAAGTACGGTCCATAACCAGCATCTCCAATCACCTTTCGAGCGGCGGCATCGATATCCTGCCCGGTCACACCGGCTTGAGTTGTAGCAAAACCAGCCTCTTGGGCCTTCAGGACTGTATCGTACACCCGGCGCATCTCCTCGGTGGCGTACCCCAACGCCACTGTACGGGTCATATCAGAGCAGTAACCCTGATAGATAACGCCGAAGTCCATGGTGATGAAATCCCCTTCTCTCAGGCGGCGTTCACCGGCTACGCCGTGGGGCAGGCTGGTATTCGGGCCGGAAACGACGATTGGGTCAAAGGAGAGGCCCTCACCGCCGTTTTTCAGCAGGCAGTAAATCAGTTCCGCCGCCAGTTCCTTCTCCGTCATTCCAACATGAATCCGCTTCAGCACCTCTTTAAACGCCTTATCGGTGATTTTCTGGGCCATGCGCATCCGCTCCAGCTCATACGGCTCCTTGACCGCACGAAATCTGGAAATCTTCTCGTGGAAAGGAACAAGCTTTGCGTTCAGCTTATCCTCATAGCGCATAAACTCCGAAACGGTCAGGTATTCCTCCTCGAAGCCTAATGTCGTAATGCCGAATTGGGTGATGGCATCGTTCAGCAGCTTAGAATAAGGATTATCTCGATTCATCTCAACCACTTCAAAGCCTACGATACCCTTCTGGGCAGATTCGATATAGCGGCTGTCAGTGATGTAGCGGCAGCCATTCTTACAGACGATGGCAACGCCCTCAGCGATGTCAAAGCCAGCAGCGTAATGGCGACTGTAGCGGCTGGTCAGCAACAAACCGTCCACCTCACCATCCAAAATAGACAGATATTTTTCAATATTGGTCATTTTGTAATCCTCCTATTCCGTGCCAAAAAGATAAAGGGAAGCTCCGCAACATGGCGCAGCTTGAGCCAAAAATTATGGTTGTGGATGGACTTGACCAGAACCGACCGAACGCGGCAGCGATTAGCCCCCAGTGTATCGGTAAAAATCTGATCTCCAATCAAGACAGCCTCCTCCGGCTTTGCGTCAAATTTCTCCAAACACTGCCGGATGCCTCTACGTCCGGGCTTTTTCGCATGGGTAATGCAGTACAGATGGTGTTTTTTGCAAAAGGCCGGCACTCTGTCTTTTTTTGAATTGGAAACAACGCAGACGTAAATACCGCAATCTCGAACCCACGTCAACCACGCCGCCATCAGTGGAGTGGGGTCGTTTCGGGTGTAGGGAACGATGGTATTGTCAAAATCCAGCATCACCAACCGCACCCCATTGGTTACAAAAAAATCCGGATGGATATCCGTCAGAGCCTCTGCCCTGTGCTTCGGAAGAAGTGAGAAGGACATATTCAAATCCTCAGTTTCATAGACTATTATGAATTATACCATGAAAAGGGGCGTTTGTCCATGTCGATCCCTTTATTTTTAGCTATGACTGGCGAAGATATCCAAAATAATGGAGCATTGCCCACTCAAACCGCATGGATGGCCTGCCATTTTTCGTTCAGTGGTAACGGTTTGACAGGCATTCCGAATCATCTACCGGAAGGCTCCATGCTGATTCTCGACGACCGGATTCCGGCAAATGGTCACGACCCGTCCATGATTGCAGCCCATTTGATCGAGGTTACCGAAAAGCATCGCTGCTCACATATCCTTCTGGACATGGAGCGCCCACCCACGCCGGAAACGGAACAAATCATCCGGCATATCCTCCGGCGCGCCACCTGTCCAGTGGGCGTTGCGGGGAATCACGCTTATAATTCAGACTGCCCCGTTTTTTTGCCGTCGGTGCCCCCTCATCTGACAGTCGAGGCGTATCTTTCCCCATGGAGCGGCAGAGAGATTTGGTTGGAGCTGGCACTGGATGGTTCAAACGCCACGGTCACGCCGGACGGCTGTACGATTACCCCCATCCCCTACCCTGAACCAAAAATCCCCTCCCATCATTCTGAGGAACTGCACAGCCACTACCACATCGACGCAAACGAAAATCAAATTCTATTTTCCTTCTACCGCACGCAGGAAGACTTGTCCGGTTTGCTGACCGGTGCAGAACACCTCGGCGTAACCCTCGCAGTAGGGTTGTATCAAGAATTGGGAACGCAAAAACAACTCCGGTGAACCGGAGCGGATTTGTGAGGATAACGCAAGAGGGAATATTAGTAGAACTTTCTCTTGTTCTTACGGGCAGCTTCAGACTTCTGCTTACGCTTCAGGCTGGGGCTGACGTAATGCTCGCGCTTCTTAACTTCGGCAATAACGCCCTCCTTGGCGCAGCTCCGCTTGAAGCGGCGCAGAGCGCTCTCCAGAGATTCGTTTTCCTTAACGCGAATTTCAGACATTGTTTTCCCTCCCTCCGATGGCATCCGGCTAGGTTCCTGGATGCTTTCAGGGCCATATCGGCTTGACCATTATACGCTCTACTTCGTCAAATGTCAAGCATTATTTCAGCTTTTTCGCTGCTTTTTAGTGAAAATCACTTGACAATCAGGTTGACCAGCTTATTCTTGACCACGATGGTCTTGACAATGGCGCCACCATTCTTCTCAAGGAACCGGCTGATTTTCTCATCTGCCAGCACATTTTGGATAACGGTGTCGTTATCCAAATCCGCATCCATCACCACAGTGCCACGCATCTTGCCATTGACCTGAACCGCCATGGTAACCTGTGCATCCTTGCACTTTTCCTCGTCATAGGTAGGCCAGTTCTCATAGGCGATGGTATTATCATGACCCATAATCTGCCAAATTTCCTCACCCACATGGGGGGTGATGCAGGAAATCATCTTGATGAAGCCCTCGGCATATTCTCTGGGGCAGGTGCCATTCTTGTACACCTCGTTGACAAAGACCATCATCTGTGCGATGGCTGTGTTGAAGCCCAATTGCTCGAAATCAGAGGTTACCTTCTTAACGGTCTGGTGATAGACCTTGGTCAGCTTTCCGTCATCGGTATCGGTAAGGTTGCCACTCTCAGTGAAGAAGTTCCAAACACGGTTGATGAACTTCTTTGCACCGGCCACTGCAGTGGTGCTCCAGGGCTTGGAGACCTCCAGCGGACCCATGAACATCTCATACAGCCGCAGGGTATCGGCACCATATTCCCGGACCACATCACTAGGATTGACCACGAACTCCGGGAACCGCTTACCCATCTTGATGCCGTTCTCGCCCAAAATCATGCCCTGATGGACCAGCTTCTGGAAGGGCTCCTTCACAGGAGAAAGGCCCTGATCGTACAGGAACCGGTTCCAAATACGGGAGTACATCAGATGACCCACCGCATGCTCAGGACCGCCAACGTACAAATCAACAGGCATCCAGTGCTTCAGCAGCTCCGGATCACAGAAGGTTTTATCGTTGTTGGGATCGATGTAACGCATGAAATACCAGGAAGAACCGGCGCTACCGGGCATGGTAGAGGTTTCACGGATGCCCTTGATACCATTGTTATCATAGTGCTTCCATTCCTCTGCGTTCTCCAGCGGTGCCTTACCGCCACGGCCCTTGTAATCCTCCAGCTCCGGAAGAATCAGAGGCAGCTCCTCATCGGGCAGGAACACAGTCTTGCCGTCCTCGGTGTAAACACAGGGAACCGGCTCGCCCCAGTATCTCTGGCGAGCGAAAATCCACTCACGGAAGTGGTAGTTGTTCTTTCTTCTGGCAACGCCAGCCTTCTCCAGCTTGCAGGTGATGGCCTCCTTGGCCTCCTCCACCGTTAGGCCGGTGAACTCCTCGGAGTTGATTAGCTTGCAGCCCTTGCCCAGATAATCCTGCTTCTCAAAGGCGTGCTCAGAAACATCACGGCCCTCAATGACCTGAATCATGGGGATATCATGTACCTGCGCATACTCAAAGTCACGCTGGTCGTGGCTGGGAACTGCCATAACCGCACCAGTGCCGTAGCTGGCCAGCACAAAGTCACCAATAAATACCGGTACTTTCTTTCCGTTGACAGGGTTGATGGCATAAACGCCCTTCAAGGGACAACCGGACTTGGTTTTGTTCATGTCGGTACGGTCGATGTCGCTCTTTCTGGAAGCCTCAGCGATATACGCCTTGACCTCTTCCAGATTCTCGACCCGATCCAGCAGAGATTCGGTAATCTTGCCATCCGGAGCCAGCACCATAAAGGTAATGCCATAGATGGTTTCGATACAAGTGGTATAAATAGAGAAGGAACCGCCGCCCACCAGCTGGAAATCCACCTCTACACCGGTGGACTTGCCAATCCAGTTGCGCTGAATTTCCTTGGTGGATTCTGGCCAATCAATCTCATTCAGGCCATCCAGCAGCTTCTCAGCAAAAGCAGGCTGGTCGATGACCCACTGCATCATATTTTTCTTGACAACAGGATAGCCGCCACGCTCGGACTTTCCGTCGATGACCTCGTCATTGGAAAGCACAGTGCCCAACTCCTCACACCAGTTCACGGGCATTTCAATCCGCTTGGCGTAACCGGCCTCGTAGAGCTTTTTGAAAATCCACTGGGTCCACTTATAGAAGGAAGGGTCGGAGGTTGCCACCACCTTGCTCCAGTCATAGTCGAAGCCCAGCTCCTTCAGCTGATTAGAGAAGGTCTTGATATTCTCCTGCGTGAATCCGTTGGGATGGTTGCCTGTGGATACCGCATACTGCTCTGCCGGCAGGCCGAAGGAGTCATAGCCCATGGGGGGCAGCACATTGTAGCCCTGCATCCGCTTCATACGGGACATAATGTCCGTTGCGGTGTAGCCTTCGGGATGGCCTGCGTGCAGGCCCACGCCGGAAGGATACGGGAACATATCCAGAACATAGTACTTGGGCTTTGAAAAATCCCACACATCCGTATGGAAAGTGTCGTTTTCCTCCCAATATTTATGCCATTTTGCTTCAATGGCGGAATGATCGTAATTCATTGGAAACACCTCTTTATTCTTCAATGATGATGTCCTTCAGGTCCACCTGCTCCGCATCCGCCCACAGCCGCTCCAAATCATAGAAGGTTCTGGCCTCGTCGGTAAACACATGAACCACAACACTGCCGTAGTCCAGCAGTTCCCAGCTGTTGCCACGATGGCCTTCACGTCCCAGCATGGTCTCCCCCAGCTGATCCATGGTGTACTCAGCGTAATCACAGAGCGTCTTAACATGGGTATTGGAGGTGCCGGTGCAAATCAGAAAGTAATCCGCAAGACTGGACACACGGTCAATCTTCAAAAGCCGGATATCCATGCCTTTCTTGGCATCCAGTGCCTTTGTGACCTCATAGGCCACCTCTTTAGCAGTTAACATAATATCTTTCCTTTCCGGATGATGTGTCATTTCAAGCATTCCAATGCAGCACGGGATTCCGGCGAGACCTCACTTCCCTGCCGGACCAGGTGCTCAAGGGTCATCTCAAGTCCCAGCTTTAGCGCCGCATCGATGTTGGAAAAGGCCAATTCACGCAGCTTCTCCACGCCCGGGAACGCCCGGTTCGGCTCCATATAGTCTGCCACATAAATAATCTTTTCAAGCAGACTCATATTGGCACGGCCGGTGGTATGGTGACGGATGGCTGTAACCACCGCCTCGTTTTCCCCAAAAATCCGCTCCGCCACCAGCGCACCGGTAAGCGCATGAAGCGTCTTAGGGTACTTTTTGCCGAAATCACTGAGTATCGTACCATATTCTGCGCACAATGTCAATTGCAGGGGGCCGTCCAGCGCTTTGGTAATATCGTGGAGGATGCCGGCACGCGCCGCATCTGTTTCGTCAGCACCCCAGTGTTTCGCCAGCGCTACTGCCGTATCCCGACAGCCCAGCACATGGTTGACCCGGTTCTTCTTCAGTAGGCGAATCACCACCTGCTCCAGCTTTTCCATGGGGAGATTGTGATATGCGGAGCCAGTGCCGTAAAGCCCTTTATCCTTAATGTATGCCCCCACGCCCTCCGGCAGGAAGGATTCCGCACAGCGGAATACCAGCATACGGCGTAAATTGGTGGACGAAATATCCACAATCTCATTTTGGACAAGGTGCACCTTATGCCCGGCAGCCTCCATCTCCGTTTTTCTATCCTCGATGGCATTTTTTTCGCCCTTCTCGCCACGATAGAACACACCAAGAGAGGCCTGCTCCAGAATTATCTCGGGGTTACGCCACTCATGGAAGGACAGGAACATATCTGTTCCCATCAGCAGAATCAGCTCATCGTCAGGATAGCATTGCCGCAGTTGGGTTACCGTTTCATAGGTGTAGCTCTTGCCTTCCCGATGCAGCTCAATGTCGGACACTTCGATTTCAGGGCTATCCGCAAGGGCAAGGCGCAGCATCTCCAGCCGTTGCTCCGGCAAGGCAGACCCCTCCGGCAGTTCCTTGTGGGGCGCAATCCGATCCGGTATCACAAGGAGCTTATCCAGCTCCAAAGACCGCACTCCCCCCTTGGCTGCCCGAATGTGCCCAATATGCGGCGGATTGAAGGTACCGCCATAAATGCCGATTCTGCCCATAAGCGTGCCCCCCTAATTGTAATTCAGTCTTCCCCTCGCAGCTGACGTTCTCTGCTGCGTTCGATGGCCTTTTCGATGGCCTGCTGGCGGAAATACTGGTTGCGCTGCTCACGAACCTTCTTTTCCGCAGCACGGCGTGCCCGAGCCCCCTTGGCAACAGGATTCGACTTACTGACAGGCGTTGCCTTCCGCTTCGCCCGTCCGGTCTGATTCCGCTCTTGCTGGCATTTTTCACTGAAACGATAAATAACAAATTTCGTACCGATTACCGACACACCATCAGCACCGGTAGCCTCGCAAATGGCATCGGAAACCTCACGAGGGGTCATGAAAGCGCTCTCCAGCACCTTTCCCTTAATCAACTCTCTGGCAGTCAGCTGGGTATCTGCCTCGGCAATGACCGTTTCCGTCACGCCCTCCTTGCCCACCATCAGGGTGGTATCCAAAGAATTGGCCTGAGCACGCAGCTCTGCCCGTTCCTTACTTGTCAGCATAACCTGCCTCCTTCAATTTATCGTAAAATACACGCAATGCCTTTCCCCGATGGGAAACCGCATGTTTCTCCTCGGCGCTGATTTCAGCGGTGGTCTTGCCGAAGGGAGGATAGTAGAAAATGGGGTCATAGCCAAAGCCATTCTCTCCTCTGGGTTCACGGGTCAGCTCGCCGTGAATCTCGCCCCGTGCCTGAATCACCTGTCCCTCCGGCGTCACAAAAGTGATAACGCAGACGAACTGGGCCTGACGCTGACCATCCGGCACATGCTTGGTATTTTTCAGTAAAAGCTGCAATCTGCCCCAGTCATCCAGACTATCATCGAAGCCGTAACGGGCAGAATAGATGCCCGGTTCACCATTCAGCGCATCCACCGCAATGCCGGAATCGTCCGCCAGTGCAGGCAGACCTGTGGCCTTCATCACCGCCTCCGCCTTCTGGAAGGAATTCTCCTCGAAGGTAGTCCCGGTCTCCTCCACATCGATATCTACTCCCAGCTCCGACTGCAAAACCAGTTCAAAGCCGAATTTCTCGGTGATTTTACTGATTTCCACCAGCTTGTGGGGGTTTTTACTTGCAAGGACTACCTTCATCAAATCAACGCCTCCACAAACTCTCTGGCATTGAAGGGCATCAGGTCGTCGGCCTGTTCACCGACACCCACGAACTTCACGGGAATTTGCAGCGCATCGGATACCGCAATCACGATGCCGCCCTTGGCTGTGCCGTCCAGCTTAGTCAAGGCCATGGCAGTAACGCCGGCAATCTCCTTGAATTGCTTTGCCTGAATCAGACCATTCTGGCCGGTAGTTCCGTCCAGCACCAGCAGCACTTCCTTCGCCGCATTAGGCAATTCCCGCTCCACGATGCGGCTGATTTTATTCAGCTCGTTCATCAGGTTGGTCTTGTTGTGAAGCCGTCCGGCAGTGTCCACAATGATGACATCCACATCTCGGGCACGGGCGGCCTGAATGCCATCATAGACCACGGAGGCCGGATCCGCACCCTCATGCTGGCGAACAATGTCCGCACCGGAACGTCCAGCCCAAATCTCCAACTGATCTGCAGCGGCGGCACGGAAGGTGTCACCGGCCACCAGAAGAACCTTCTTGCCCTGACGGACCAGCTGGGTAGCGATTTTGCCAATGGTAGTGGTCTTGCCAACACCGTTAACACCAATCACAAGAATCACACTGGGGCTGGTGGAAAGATTCAGCTCCACATCGCCTACGTTCAGCATCTCAACAAGGATTTCCTTCAGGGCCTCCTTTGCCTCCTCCGGGGTCTTGAGATGCTGTTCCTTGATGGCCTTGCGTAGACGTTCAGTCGCCTTGGTGGCAGTCTCAACGCCCAAATCCGCCAGAATCAGACTCTCCTCCAGCTCATCATAAAAATCGTCGTCAATCTGGCTGAAGCCGGAGAACACTGCCCCAAGCGTATTACTCAGCGCATCTCTGGTTTTTGCTAAACCAGCCTTAATTTTATCAAAAAATCCCATATTTACTCCTTTATTCCACGATGCCTAGATATTCTTCCATTTGATTCAAATCCAGCCGCAACAGCTTAGAAACGCCCTGCTCCTGCATAGTCACGCCATAGAGCACATCGGAAGCTTCCATGGTACCACGACGGTGGGTGATGACGATAAACTGGGTATTCTTGCTCAAATTGTGCAAATAATTGGCGAATCGCTCCACATTACGGTCATCCAACGCCGCATCGATCTCGTCCAGCAGGCAGAAGGGAGTGGGGCGCACCTTCAAAATTGAGAAGTACAACGCCGTGGCCACGAAGGCTTTCTCACCGCCGGACAGCAATGTAATCGTTTTAACCTGTTTTCCGGGGGGCTGGACACGAATTTCGATGCCGCAGGTCAGAGGATTCTCTCTGTCCTCCAGAATCAGCTGACCCTTACCGCCGCCGAACATCTCCTCAAAGACCTGCCCAAAATAATGGTCAATCTTATCGAACTCAGTCAAGAAAATCGAAGTCATTTCCTGAGTGATATCCCGAATGATGCTCTCCAACTCACGCTTGGAAGTCAGCACATCATCACGCTGGGCGCTGAGGTAACTGTAACGCTCGTTGACACGGGCATATTCCTCGATGGCACCCAGATTAGGGGTACCCAAAGCGGAAATCTTCCGTTTCAGTTCCGAAATACGACGGTTTCCAGCAGTGACAGACTCAATTTGTCCCCGATGCTCCACAGCAGTGCCAGGGGTAAGGCCATAGGAATCCCACAGCTTGTCAATAATCTGCCGCTCTTCCATAGCCGTCGTAATTTTCTTCTGCTCCAGTAGAGCGCAGGCCCGCTGCATATTCAGAATATCCTTGTTTTTCTCTTGGGCCTCACGCTCGGAACGGGTCTTGGTGGCCTCCGCCTCTGCACGGTCAGCAATCACCTTCTCCATGCTCCGACGCATCTGCGCAGCTTCCACATCGTTCTCACGCTGATGCGTCTGCAGCCGAACGATTTCCGATGCCAGTCGCTGGTTGTCCTCACGAATGGCATCCATCAGCGCCAGCTTTTTAGCCCGGTCACCCTCCATAGCACCACGAAGGCTTTGCAAGTCCGCGATATGGGTTTCAGCGGTATTCCGCTCCGCATCCAGTGCCGCCTCCTCGGTCTTCAAGGCGGTCATCCGCTCGGTGATTTGGGCTGTCACGTTGGCGGTTTCAGACTGGCTGCCCTCCAGCGTCGCAATCTGTCCACGGGTCTGGGTCAGTTGCTCCGTATAGACCTGAATTTTCGCTTGCTGAGCAGCGTAACGCTCTCGATCCGAACGGCTGCGCTCCTCAAGGGAATCGCACTCCCTTTGCGCAGAGCCGATGGCATCCACAATGGCCTGCAGCAGAATTTCATGCTGCTTTTCCTGACCTTGCAGCCGCAGGCAGGCATCCTCCGCTTCACGAAGCTGCTCCCGGGCTGTATTCAATTCATATTCCACCTGATCCACCTGCCGCTGAGCTTCGCTCAGCTCCGCATCTGTGACCAGCTTTTGATTTTGCAGTTCCTTCTCCTGCGCCGTCAGCTTTTCCAAATCATTGGCACGGGACAGGATACCTGCCTCTTTATTGACAGAGCCACCGGTCATGGAGCCGCCAGGATTCATAACCTGACCGTCCAGCGTAACAATTTTGAACCGGTTGCGGTATTTATTTGCCATAGCGATGGCAGCATCAATGTCCGATACGATGACAATGCGTCCGAGAAGGTTCTCCACGATGCCACGATAACGTGGCTCGCTGGTGACCAGATTTGACGCAATTCCCACGAATCCACGGCAACTTTCCAGCCCGTTTTCCTGCAAGGTGCGTCCCTGAATCGTGGACATCGGCAGGAAAGTAGCACGACCGCCGCCGGTGCGTTTCAGATAGGAAATGGCCGCTTTACCATCGGATTCGTTGTCTACCACAATCTGCTGCATTGCACCGCCGAGGGCAATCTCAATGGCGACGGTATAGCCGTCCTGCGTCCGAATCAGGCGAGAAACCGGCCCATGAACATTGGGCAGCTTTCCACGCTGTGCCTCCTGCATGACCATCCGGACAGACTTTTGATATCCTTCCAAATCTCGCTCCATGGCACGGAACACCCGGGCTTTTGCGGTAACAGAGTCCAGCTTCGAATTCAGTTCACGAAGAGTCTGCGCCAGCTCATCCCGACGCTTGATGCGAGTATTTTGCCGCAGTGTGTAGCCGGAAATGGTGTTATTGGCGGCAGTGACGTTGTCCTGCGCACGACGCAACTCCTTGCGGCAACTGGCAAGGTTGCCCTCTGCCTCCCGTTGGCGCTCATCACCGGAACGCAAATCCTCTTTCAACTGGTTCAGTCGCTCAGAGGTTTGTGCCATACTATCCTCAAGACCACGGATATCTGCCTCTCGTCCGGCGATATCCGCAGCCAGACTGGTTTCTCTGCCACGCAGCTCCAAAAACTGCTTCGTCAGGCCTTGCGCACTGGCGGTCATAGCCGTCAGCTCCTGCTGCAGCGTATCCAACACACGACGCTTTTTAGAAAGCTCCTCATCGATTTCATCGATACGGCTACTGGCCTGCTGAATTTGGGTCACGATGCCGCCGCTGCGATCCTCGTCACCCTTCAGTTCGTCCTCGATTCGAGCGATATTGCCATTGTTGTTGTCCACATTGCCCCGAAGGACTGCCATCTGACCATCCAACTGCTGGTGGGTAGACTCCAGCATATTCACCTTGACACGAACCGTCTCCAGCTCTCCGTCTCTGCGGCGCAGTACATCCGCCAGTTCCGTAGCCTGATTGTACAGCCGGTCCAAATCATCCTTCGCCTGCTGCAGTACGAAATCCGCAGAGGCATAGTCCTCCTCCGCCTTCTTGGTGGCAGCAGAAAGCTTGTCCAGCGTATCCAGCCAGACCGCTACCTCCACACCTTGCAGTTCATCCTTCAATTCCAGATATTTCTTCGCCTTCTCGGACTGAATCTTCAAAGGCTCCAGCTGCAGCTCCAGTTCGGAGACCTTGTCACCGATGCGCATCAAGTTGTCCTCGGTGCGTTCCAGCTTTCGCTCCGTTTCTTCCTTCCGATGGCGGTACTTGGAGATACCAGCCGCCTCCTCGAAAATTTCACGACGATCCGCACTTTTCAGAGAGAGAATCTCGTCGATACGACCCTGGCCAATGTTGGAATAGCCCTCACGCCCCAGACCGGTATCCATGAACATCTCATTGATATCCCGGAGTCGGGAAGACTGTTTATTGATATAGTATTCGCTGTCACCGGAGCGGTAATACCGCCGGGTGACCATAACCTCGTCCGCATCGTAGGGCAGCGCCCGGTCAGTGTTGTCCAGTGTCAGGGTTGCCTCGGCAAAGCCAACCGACGGACGCTTCTGGGTGCCGCCAAAGATAACGTCCTCCATCTTGGCGCCCCGAAGAGTCTTGCTACTCTGCTCACCCATGACCCAAAGGATTGCGTCAGAGATATTCGATTTACCGGAGCCGTTGGGACCGACGATGGCGGTGATATCATCGCCAAATCGAATCAACGTCTTATCCGGAAAGGACTTAAAGCCCTGTACTTCCAAAGATTTTAGATACACAGTGTAAACCTCGTTAGAAATATGTAAAATAAATCAATTTATTATACTTCGAAAACCCGAAAATTGCAAGGCTTTCTTTCCCAATGGATACAAAACACTGCCACCACTTAGGTGATGGCAGTGTAGATTATTTCCTTTTACCCAAAACCGTCACGATGCCCATACTTGCACCGAAAGACACCCAGCAGAACGCCAGACAACGCAACCACGGAGCTGTGGTCATAAATGAAAGAATTTGGGAGAATTGACCGAACAACAGCAATGCCACCACAGTAAGCAGCATCATCGCCAGTGTCATGACGACTCCAAAAAATCCGCCAGCGAAAAGGAACACCAACCAAAAAATCGTCCAATTGGATGGCTCGAAGCCTACATGAGGAATCTTTTTTTCCTCTTTCGTCAGCTTTTGAAGCTGCGACTTTTTTATCGCAATGGTTGCCAGCCGTTCCAATCGATCCGGCTCCCTCTCCTCCCCCAGCTCATAGACCAAATCCAAATCTCGAACCATACGGAACATCCGCCGTCCCTTTGCATCGAACAGGCAGGAATAAACATCGCACTGTTCTTCCCCCTCTCGCAACAATGCCGTACCCACAAGAAAGTGGATAGCCGGACCGCCCAACTCAAAGGTTTCCATGCAGTGGACTATAGACACCGCATTCTTTTCTCGGCAAACAAAATAACTCTGACCATAGGATTCCGCCAAACGCACACCGTGAAAATCGATTTGTTTCTCAAAGTCCGGATAAGTGCCGGTATAGCCCTGCTGCTCCATGAAGCATTGAACCCTTCCCCTTACATTTTGAAGGGTCTTGAAATCACACTGGACATCCGTCTTTCGAGGATATTCCATCTGGGATTGCCTAATCTTCTCAAAAATCTCACGCCAGATGGTCTCATATTCCCTTTGCCGCAGCATGATATTAAGCCGTCTCATGACAGGGCGCAATTTATTCTTCCGCGCTGATTCCGCCTTCGTCAGTTGTTTTTCCAATCTGGAAAAGTTCAAACGCTGCGCCATTTGTTTCAGCAACGGTAACCGGGGTTCTTCATCCCACACGCCGGTCAGATAGCTCACTTCCCTTAGAAGGGGCAAAAGTGTGTGTTCTAATTCATTGCAGTGATTTCCCGGCAGCTCCGCTTTGAAGATGAGCTGGCGCGCTATCATCCCCACATACTCCCAAGGGTTGTTCCAATGAATCATCGTCTCTACACAATTGAAGCATTCCACCTCCACCTGTGCTCCGGAAAAGCACGCAGACAATGGTTCCGATACGCCGTCCAACTCCCCAGAGATTCGGTATTTATCCAGCATATACTCGATTTTTGGCGCATCTAACAGATAACCTCCATCTGGCAATTGAGAAAAGCCTTCAGCATTCTGTAAAACCAAAATCCGGCGATATGCCTCCCCATCCTCCACCAGCAGAGCACAACGACCATTCTTTTCAATCGCCTTAGGCCAATAGTCCTCCTCCAAAATGGTCTCCACAGCAGCTACGACCGCCTCGCCTAGGGGCAGCAGAGGATCCAGCCGGTGTTGACATTCATATGCCCTTCGTTCCTCACAGGCCGCAAAAAATGAAACCACTTCCGCATCACTAACCTCAGGGGCAAAACATGCCTGTACCTCACGAGGAAAGGTTTGAATCTCATAAGCATAATGCTTTTGTACCCATTTTCGGAATTTTTTCTGTTTTCTTATCAAGTCCGTCCCAAACAGCAAGCCACCATGGGCATACATTCCGCACAATTGGCTTAAGTGTTCCCTATCAATGGTATCAACATCCAGCATACACTTCCCCCCCTTTTTTTCTGATAGTATCACCCCACGCCCCCACTGTCAAGCTGATATCCCAAAGAAAAAGTCGCCGCAAATGCGGCGACTTTATTTATCCTTCAGGAAACAGACGCTCCATCGCCACACGGGCAGCATCCTGCTCTGCTTTTTTCTTACTGCGACCGGTCCCCTGACCCACAGGTTTGCCGTTCAGGGAAACTTCCACGGTAAACTGTTTGTCATGATCCGGGCCGGACTGTCCAACTAGCGCATAGGCCAAAACCTGATCCTTTTTTCGCTGCACCAGTTCCTGCAAGGCAGTTTTGTAATCCACATTATGGAGCTGCTTCAATGGAACGTTGCACAAAATAAACGTTTTAACAAAACCGGCGGCAGGCTCGAAGCCCCCGTCCAGATAGCATGCCGCAATCACCGATTCCACCGCATCCGCAAGAATCGATGCACGACCACGTCCGCCGCCCTGCTCCTCGCCGTGGCCCAGCAGCAAATGCTGACCCAGCCCGATTCGGTCGGCCACCGCCGCAAGCGTGTTCTCACAGACCATGTCCGCACGCATCCGGGTCAGCTCTCCTTCCGGACGGTCAGGGAAGTTCCGGTACAGATAATCCGCCACGGTCATACCTAAAATGGAATCTCCCAGAAACTCCAACCGTTCGTTGCTCAGCAGGCTGTTGTGCCAGCGTTCGTTGGCGTAAGAAGAGTGCGCAAGGGCATTTTGCAGCAGCGAAATGTTCTTAAATCGGTAGCCAATGGCTTTTTCCAAATCACTCAGCATCGTTTTTCTCCTTGATGGAGGCCAGATACTGCTCCAAATCAGTGGTGATATCGTTCTGTGCCGCCTCCATGGCCTGCCGCACCGCATTGCGGAAGGCAAGTCGATCGGAGGAACCATGGGCCTTGATTACCGGCTTTTTGATGCCAAGGAACTGGGTGCCACCAATCTCACGGTAGTCCAGCAGCTTCTTAAACGCCTTGATATCCTTCATGACCAGTGCGGCAGACAGCTTGCTGATAATGCTCTTTTTGAACATTTGGGACACCAAACTACCCATGAACATAGCGGTACCCTCAATGGATTTCAGAAGCACGTTACCGGCGAAGCCGTCACAAACCACCACATCCACCGCACCCAGCGGCACATCTCTAGCCTCTACATTGCCAACGAAGTTGATAAGGCCCTTTTCATGGGCGCCGGTCAGAAGCGCATAAGCTTCCTTCTGCAAGGGCGTTCCCTTGGTGTCCTCGGTGCCGATGTTCAGCAGGCCCACTTTCGGATTGGGCACACCCAAACTCTTCTTCGCAAACAAAGAACCCACGATACCGAACTGAAGCAAAAATTCCGGGGTACACTCGGCATTGGCGCCACAGTCCAGAATCACCGTCTTGCCGCCGGATTTATTGGGCATACAGGGACCCATCGCCGCACGGCGGATGCCACGAACACGCTTAACCACAAGCGTTGCACCGGAAAGCAGCGCACCGGTGGAGCCGGCAGAGATGAACGCATCGCCCTCCCCTTCGGAGAGCATCCGCAGACCGGCAATCATGGAGGAATCCTTCTTTTTGCGCACCACATTGGCAGGGTCATCGTGCATATCCACCACTTCCTCAGCATGGACAATGGTAATACCCTTCGGTAGTGTCTCGATTCCATTTTCTTTCAAAGCAGACCGGATTTGCTCCTCCCGACCAATCAGGGTAATATTTGCGCCAAAATCTTTCGCTGCGTCGACGGCACCCATCACAGGGGCCAGTGGGGCGTTATCACCACCCATGGCATCAAGAATGATTCTCATACGTTACCTCTTTCTTTCATAGCCTCAATTTCAGCCAGCGAACGGTTGGCAATTGCCAGGTTTTTCTCGGCCTTCTTGCGGATTCGTTGCTCCAGCGGAGAAATGATACTGAAATTGATGTTCATAGGCTGGAAGTTCTCAATGCTCTCATCACTAATGTACAGTCCCAGCGCACCGATGGCAGTGGTCCGGGGGAACTCCGGCAGCACCCTGCCTTGCACCTTTGCCGCCATGGCGACCGCCGCCAAGAATCCAGAGGCGGCAGACTCCACATACCCCTCCACGCCGGTCATCTGTCCGGCAAAGGCCACCAAGGGATTTCGCCGGTCAGCATAATACTTGTCCAGCAACTTAGGGCTTTGGAGGAAGGTGTTCTGATGCATCACGCCATAGCGAACGAACTCCGCATCATGAAGCGCCGGAATCATGGAGAACACACGCTTCTGCTCACCAAATTTCAAATGGGTCTGGAAACCCACCAGATTATACACACTCTTTGCGGCGTTGTCCTGCCGAAGCTGAACCACCGCATAAGGCTCCTTTCCGGTTTTGGGATCCTTCAGCCCAACCGGCTTCAAAGGACCATAGCGGAGGGTATCAAAGCCACGGCGGGCCATGACCTCCACAGGCATACAGCCCTCGAATACATTCTTATCCTCAAAGCCATGGACAGGTGCCTCCTCGGCGCTGACCAGCTCCTTCATGAAGGCCTCATACTGTTGCTTATCCATGGCGCAATTGATATAGTCCGGCGTACCCCGGTCATACCGGGACTGCCACCATGCCAAATCCATATCGATGGACTCCGCTGTGACCAGCGGTGCGGCGGCATCGAAAAAGTGCAGATAGTCCGCACCGAAGTATTCTCCAATGGCCTTGGACAGCGCATCAGAGGTCAGCGGTCCGGTGGCAATGATTACCGGGCCTTCCGGCACCTCGGTAACTTCCTGCGCCGTGACCGTGATATTGGGATGGGTCTTGATTTTCTCGGTGATAAGCACCGCAAAGGCCTCCCGATCCACCGCCAGGCAGCCGCCGGCTTCCACACGAGTGGCATCGGCACAGGCGATAATCAGGCTATCCAGGCGGCGCAATTCCTCCTTCAACAGGCCCACAGCGTTCTCCAGTCGGTCACCTCGCAGAGAATTGGAGCATACCAGCTCACCGAAATGCGCGCTGTGATGGGCAGGTGTCATCTTGTGGGGCTTCATTTCAATCAGCTCCACCTGCACACCTCGCTGGGCCAACTGCCATGCGGCCTCAGAACCGGCAAGACCGGCACCAATCACTTTTACTTTATCCATTACTTTGCTCCCTTTTTCTTTCGGGTAGTGGTTTTCTTCTTGGGTTTTTCCTCTGCACCTTCCTCAGCGGTCTTCTTTTTATAGTAGCCCCGCTTGTCCTCAGGAAGGAACTTTTCACAGGTCTCGTTGATACAGAAGGGCTTCATGCGTCCACGACCGGATTTCTTAAACATGGTCATGCCGCAGGAGGGGCAATCCTCCGCCGTGGGCACATCCCATGTCATGAAACCGCACTCCGCACCACGCTCACAGGCGTAGTAGGCATAACCTTTCTTTGATTTCCGTTTCAGGATAGTGCTGCCGCATTTGGGGCACCGACCGGGCATTCGCTCCACGATAGGCTTGGTGTTGCTGCACTCCGGCCAACCGGGACAAGCAAGGAATTTGCCGAATCTACCCATTTTGATGACCATATTCTTGCCACAAAGCTCGCAGATTTCGTCTGTTTCCTCCTCGGGCACCTTCAGACGCACGCCCTCCAGTGCCGCCTCCGCATCCAGCAGTTCCTGATGGAATCCACCGTAGAAGTCCGCCAGCAGCTCTTTCCACTTCCGCTTGCCTTCCTCCACCTCATCCAGACGGCTTTCCATGTTGGCGGTAAACTCCACATCAATGATGTCGTTGAAGCGCTCCAGCATCAGCCCCGTGACCACCTCGCCCAGAGGCGTGGGAGCAAGACGCTTATCGACCTTATTGACATACTCCCGATCCTGAATGGTGGAAACGATGGAGGCGTAAGTGGAGGGTCTGCCCACCCCCTTTTCCTCCATGGCCTTGACCAGCGTAGCTTCGGTATAGCGAGCCGGGGGCTGGGTGAAATGCTGTTCCTTGTCGATTTTGACGCACTTTGCCTGCTCCCCCGCCTGCAAATCCGGCAGCGGAGACCCCATCGCCTCGCCTTCCTCGTCCCTACCTTCTTCATAGACGGCAATGAAACCAGCAAAGCGCATACTCTGATGGCTGCTGCGGAAGATATGTCCTGCGCACGCCGTATCGATAGATACGGTATCGTACAGGGCATTGGCCATCTGAGAAGCCAGGAATCGGCTCCAAATCAGCTTGTACAGCCGATACTGATCCCCGGTCAGAGATCCCCGAATCCGCTCCGGATCCAACTCCACATGGGTGGGCCGAATCGCCTCATGGGCATCCTGTGCGCTACCCTTGGTTTTGAAAACATGGTGCTTACCATAATAATAATCGTCGCCATAGCGGTGCCGGATGAAATCCGCTGCCGCATCCATGGCCTCGTTGGACAGCCGCAGGGAATCGGTACGCATATAGGTAATCAGACCGAGGGTACCCTCTCCTGACACATCTACACCTTCATACAACTGCTGGGCGATGGCCATAGTCCGCTTGGGGGTCATATTCAGCTTCCGGGAAGCCTCCTGCTGCAGTGTGGACGTGGTGAAAGGAGGTGCCGCAGAACGCTTTTTCTCACTTTTCTTCACATTCGTGACAGTGAACAGCTGACCATCGATGTCACGAATGATTTCATCGACCTGGACCTCGTTCTCCAGCTCCCGTTTTTTATCCTCGCCATGGTAATGAGCCACAAAGGAGCCGGGCTTACTGAGCCGATCAACGGTCACATCCAGCGACCAGTATTCTCTGGGCTGGAAGGCGCGAATCTCATTTTCCCGGTCCACCACCAGCCGGGTTGCCACACTCTGGACCCGTCCGGCCGACAGGCCACGACGAACCTTCTTCCACAGCAGCGGAGAAAGCTGGTAGCCTACAATACGGTCAAGAATCCGTCGGGCCTGCTGCGCATCAACTAAATCCGCATCGATATCTCTGGGGTTGCGAATAGACTCCGCCACCACCTTCTGGGTAATTTCATTAAACGTGACCCGATGGGCCTTTTCATCGGATAGGCCCAACAGTTCCTTCAGATGCCACGAAATGGCTTCACCTTCACGGTCCGGGTCCGTTGCCAGATAGACGGTATCTGCCTTGGCGGCTGCGTCCTTCAGTTCCCGAATCAGATCCTCTTTTCCCTTAACCGGGATGTAATGGGGTTCAAAACTCTCAAAGTCAACGCCCATGGTGCTCTTGGGCAAATCACGCAAATGGCCCATGCTGGCCTTGACTACATACTCTGGCCCCAGATATTTACCAATGGTTTTCGCCTTGGACGGTGACTCCACAATCACCAGATTCGATGCTTTTGCCATGCAATACTCCTCACTTCAGGGCCAGCCGGTTTCCGGGCAGACGCTGAATCACGCCCTTAACCTGCAGCATCGTCAGTACCGACAGCACCTTCCCTGACGGAAGGTCGCACCCGGCAATGACCTCATCAGTCAGCCGCTGACCCTGTTTCAATTGGTCTACCACTGCCTGCTCCTCCGCACTCAGAGGTGGCAGCGCCTTTTCCACGTCACTATAAGACCCTTGTTTGATCTTGTCAATGATTTTTTTGGATTTTTTCTTTTTCAGCCGCCGTTCCTTTACCGGAACAACCGGCATCTGGGCCACCATTGAGGGGGGCGATTCCGGTGCAGTCTCCACAGGATTATCCTCTACACGACCCACTGTTTCAGGGTACAGCGCCTGATATTCCCCAAGAATATCCCAGCCGGTGAGCGCCGCCATGGCCCCATCCCGAAGCAAGCTGTTGCTTCCGGCACAGCCAGGCACATCGATATTCCCCGGGACCACGAATACATCCCTGCCCTGCTCCGACGCCTGACGGGCCGTAATCAGCGCACCGCTGCGCATAGGCGCTTCCACCACCAGCACACCGCAGCTCAGGCCACTGATGATTCTGTTCCGCTTTGGAAAATTCCATTTCGTCGGCGGTGTCTCCGGCGGAAATTCAGAAATCAGGCAGCCACGCCGCTCCAGCTCCGCAAATAGCCAGCGATTGCAGGAAGGGTACACCACGTCCACGCCGCAGCCCAAAACGCCCACCGGCGTTCCCTCCGCTTGCAGCGCACCGCCCATCGCCATGGCATCGATACCCTTAGCGCAGCCGGAAACCAGCAGACCGCCGCATTTTGAGATTTGATACCCCATCCGTCGAGCCGCTGTGCAGCCATAAGGGCTGGCATCCCGGGTTCCTACAACGCCAATCACCGGTACGCTTTCAAAATCCGGCAGCTGTCCTTTATAGTAAAGTACCAGCGGCGGATCAAAAATATTCTTCAACCGGGAGGGATATCCCGAATCTCCATAGGTCAGAAGATGGATATCCTTATCCGTACATTGCGCCAGAATTTTGTCAGCCTCTCGCAGAGATTTATCCTGCAGGCTTTCCAGCTCATCAGCGGTCAATCCATCCACAGCCTCATAGTTTTCCGCATAGAAGGCATCCTCTGCGTCACCGAAGCAACGCACCACCGCCATTTTTCTCCGGTCACTCAAGCCGGGTCTTGTCGTCAGCCATAGCCAATGGATCAACATCCGGCTCGCCTCCTCTTACTGTTTCATCTGCCACATCACAATGGTGGCCGCCACTGCGGCATTAAGGGATTCGCAGTGGGGATTCATGGGAATAATCAGCTCCGCATCCGCCGCATCCAGAATTTCCTGCCGGACACCTCTGCCCTCACTGCCAATCACCACTACCATGTCTTTCAGTATTGCTTGCCGCAAATCACTAGCCCGCTCTGTCAGCGCCGTCACAGCCACCGGGATTTTATTCGCCTCGCAAGCTGATTTGACCTCCTGCCATGTGGTGCTGACCACTGGACTGCGGAACACCGCTCCCATGCTGGCACGAACAGTCTTGTGGCTGTATGGATCGGCGCACCCCTCCAACAGCGCCACTGGTACATCCAGCGCATCCGCCGTCCGGAGTATGGTGCCCAAATTTCCCGGATCCTGAATGCCATCCAAAAGCAGCATTCCAGAAAACGGATAAAATGCGGTCCGCTGCGGCAGTCTGCACAGAAACAAAGCCCCTTGAGGACTCTGCATGGGAGAAATGGACTCCATCACATCGCCAGGGACACGAATCAACCGGACATTATCCGGCACCTGCGCCTCCACGCCGTCAGAAAGAATGACCGTCTCCAATCCAGACCAGTAACGAACCGCCTCCTGAAGAAGCTTCGTTCCATCCGCCACGAACAGGCCGTCCGTCTCCCGTTCCCGCCGGGAACTGAGCAATCGCCGCACCTGCTGGAGCAGCGGATTCTTTCGAGACGTTATTCGGATTTCATTCATAGCTTCTGCACCTTTTTCAGGGCGTAACTATCGCCAAGAATCACCAGCACATCCGCCGCACCGATGGCAAAGTCCGCCGAGGGGGATACGTTGATTTTCCCCTGCCGCCGGATGGCGAGGATGTTCACGCCAAGCTTTGCTCGGACGTTCAGCTCCTTCAGGGTCTGACCGCTCCAGCTCTGGGGGGCCGGCACCTCCACGATGCCATACTCATCGGATAGTTCGATGTAGTCCAGCACATTGGGCGTAGACAGACTTCTCGCCAGCCGTTGGCCCTGATCCTGTTCCGGAATCACCACCCGGTCCGCACCAAGCTTATCCAACACACGTCGATGCATTTCATCATGGGCCTTACAGATAATCATCGGCAGGCCCAACTCCTTCAGGTTCATGGTCACCAGCACCGAGGCCGCCAAATCGTCACCGATGGCAACCACCGCACAGTCCAAATCCTGCACGCCCAGTGCGCGAAGGACTTCCTTATCCTGCCCGTCCCCCACTACCGCATGGGTCACATCATTGGCCACTTGACTGACCAGCTCTGCATCAATGTCCATCGCCAGCACCTGGCAGCCCAGACGGCACAAATGCCGGGCCACCTCAGCACCAAACCGTCCAAGGCCAATCACCGCATAAGATTTCATAAGGGTCCTCCTTAACCAATCATCAAATTGGTCGATGCGTAACGGAACCGTTCCTCCGCCTGACTTCCCATCAGGAAGCCGAGGCTGATGGTCAGCACACCCACACGACCGAAATACATATATAGAATCATCAAAAACTGCGCCACAATACTGAGGCTGGTTGTCACTCCAGCAGTCACACCAACCGTAGCCAAAGCGGAAACAGATTCAAACAGCCCATCGGTGAATCTCACCGGCGAAGTGGCACAGATAATAATCGTACCGAACATCGCCAAGGCGGTAATCATGGAAACGATGGTCATGGCATCCATGACCTGTTTTGCCGGAATGGTTCTGCGAAACGCTGTAACAGAGCTTTTACCTCTGGCCTGAGACCAGATGGAAAGTAACAGCACCATCATGGTCACCGTCTTGACACCACCAGCAGTGGAGCCGGAGGAACCACCAATGAACATCAACAGAATGGAGATACCCTTTCCGGCATCGGTCAGTGCCGCCTGATCCACCGCCGCAAAACCGGCGGTACGAGTCGTCACCGACTGGAAGAAACAGTTGAGGAGCTTATCTCCAACGCTCATATTGCCGATGGTATCCGGATTATTCCATTCTGTCAGCGCCACCAGTACCGTGCCGAGGGTCAATAAAACACCGGTTGTCACCAGAACCAGTCGGGTGTAGACACTGAGCTTTTTAGACTTCGGAAAAGAGATTACTTCCTCCCACACCAAAAAACCAAGGCCACCAAGAATGACCAGAGAACTTAACGTCAACAACACCACCGGATCACTGTTGAATTCCATTAGGCTAGCTCCCGGAGTGATACATCCGAGAATATCAAATCCGGCATTGCAGAAGGCGGAAATGGAATGAAACACGCCCCACTTCAGTGCCGTTGCAAACCCATAATCCGGAAGAAAATGCAAAGTCAGAATGAATGCGCCTACAGCTTCAATGGACAAACTGCCTGTAATCACCCATTTCTGAAGTCGCACTACGCCGTCCATGTCATTCAGACTCAACGCCTGCGCAATGACCATTCGCTGCCTCAGCCCCATTTTCCGCCGCAGCAGGAATACCACCAGCGTAGCCACACTCATAAAGCCGAGGCCACCGATTTGAATCAGACAAATAATAACCGTCTGACCGAAGCCGCTCCACTGGGAGAACGTGTCATGTAGTACAAGGCCGGTGACACAGGTCGCAGACGTGGCTGTAAATAGGGCTGACCGGAAGCCACAGGACACGCCGGAACGAGATGCCGCCGGCAGCGTCAGCAGCAGCGTCCCAAGCAGGATCAACCCCAGAAACACCAGTGCAATAATTCGGGTCGTGCTGAGACTTTTGGAACGCTTTTCGGAAAAGGTGCGTATTAATTTGCTGCGAAGTCCTGCCACTGCCTACTCCCCCTTATAAATGATTTGACTTTTATTATAGCAACTTTCCCGGTATTTGCAAGAGGGAGTTGGTGTTATTAATAACTGTCAGATAGAAAAGCGGCTGCCCTGGGCAGCCGCCCCTACATTATTATAACACCTTCGACAGGAATTCTTGCAAACGGGGATGCTTGGGATTACCAAACAACTCGCTGGGGCTTCCCTGCTCCACAATTTTTCCTTCGTCCATGAACATAACCCGGTCGCTGACCTCACGGGCGAAGCCCATCTCATGGGTCACGACTACCATGGTCATGCCCTCCGCCGCCAGCTCCTTCATGACGGCAAGCACCTCGCCGACCATTTCCGGATCCAGTGCGGAAGTTGGCTCGTCAAACAGAATCACCTTCGGATCCATTGCCAGCGCACGAACGATGGCGATTCGCTGCTTCTGTCCGCCGGAGAGTTGACTGGGATAAGCGTTAGCCTTATCCTCCAGTCCAACCCGGCGCAGTAGCTGCATTGCCTTCTGCTCCGCTTCAGCTTTGGTCATCCGCTTGGTACGCACCGGCGCCAGCGTAATGTTTTTCAGGATGGTCATGTTCGGAAACAGATTGAAATGCTGGAACACCATACCCATCTGCTGACGCACCAAATCGATATTCGTCTTAGGGTCAGTGGTCTCCACGCCATCGAAGGTGATGCTGCCGGAGGTAGGGTACTCCATCAGATTCATGCACCGTAAAAAGGTAGACTTTCCCGAGCCGGAGGGGCCAATGATAACAACCTTTTCACCAGGAGTAATATGTTCGGAAATATTATCCAAAACCAGATGATTCCCAAAGGATTTTGACAAATTTTTAACGTCGATCACTTTGACGCAGCCTCCTTTCCAGCAGTCCCAGCAGCCAGGTCAGTACCATAACAAGCACAAGGTAAATCAATCCTGCACCAATCAAGGGGAACATCTGCTCATAGGTACGGTTAGTGATGCCGTCAACGGCGTACATCAGTTCCTTGCCGCCAATGAAAGAAATCAGAGAAGTATCCTTCAGCAGGATAATGAATTCATTACCCAAAGCCGGCAGAATCGCCTTGAACGCCTGAGGAATGACCACGAAACGCATGGTATCGATATAGCCCATGCCAAGACTGCGACCAGCCTCCATCTGGCCGGGATCCAGAGACATTAGACCACCACGGATGATTTCGGCCACATAAGCACCGGAATTGATGCCCAGTGTCAAAACGCCAACGGATGTAAAGTCGCGGCTGGAACTAAAAATAACAAATCCCATGATCATCAGCTGAACAATCATAGGTGTTCCGCGAATAACGGTGATGTAAACCTTGCAAATGACATTGACAAACCCCAGAAAGAAATTCTTCTTTCCCGGACGTTGCTGGTCATGGGCGGTACGAATGATAGCAACCACCACACCCAGCGCAATTCCCAGTGCCAGCGCCAATACCGTCACATACAGCGTGGTACCAACACCTTCAAGATACTGTTTCCACCGATCCGCCTCAATGAAAGCCTCATAGAATTTGACATAGCACTCCTGCCAAAAGGGAAGCACTTTGCCTTCTTCCATCATTTCGCTCCAAAGTAGATAGTTTTCCACAAATAATCCTCACAATTCTTCATCAGAAAAAGGGCGGCTGAGCCGCCCCTTTTCATGGCACTTAATTTGCATTGATGTACTTGTCAATAATCTTCTGGATGGTGCCGTCCTCGGTCAGCTCCTTTAGAGCCTGATTCACCTTGTCACGCAGACCGGTGTTGCCCTTGTCGAAGCCAATGGCATACTGCTCCTCAACCCAGCTCCCCTCCAGCAGAGTCAGACCGGGGTTGGCCTTAACGTACTCCTGAGCAGGAGCTTTGTCGATGATAACGCAGTCCACCTGACCGTTCTGCAGAGCCATCACGGCACTAGCGCCGTTGTCGTAAGCAATCACATGGTCCTCACCGTAGCCGCCGTTCTCGGGGGTGTCGGAAGCGTACAGATAGCCGGTGGTGCCACGCTGGGTTCCAATCATCTTGTCACCCAGATTGTCCATGGTCACATCGGAGCCTTCCTTAACGATGACAACTTGAATACCGGTAGCGTAGCTGTCAGAGAACTCCATAACCTTCTTTCGCTTATCGGTAACAGATACACCGGCCATGACCATATCACTCTTGCCCTGCTGAACAGCCATCAGAGCAGCATCGAAATCCATATCGTCGATAACCAGCTCCAGGCCCAGCTTGTCAGCGATAGCCTGTGCGATTTCCACGTCGATACCGGCGTAGCCGCCATCATCGGTGGTCATTTCGTAGGGAGGGAACGCAGCATTGGTGGACATAATCAGCTTGCCTTTCTCGACGGTCTGCAGTTCGCCGTCAGCAGCATCCTTGCTGCCACAGCCGGACAGCATACCCATCAGCATCAACGCTGCCAGAATCAGTGCGAGGACTTTTTTCATGATTTCAATCTCCTTTTTATAAATATTTGATTACAGATGATTCGATTATACATCCAAACAAATGAAACGTCAACTGTATTTTACGGAAATTACCGGGTCAGGAAGGATAATCCGTTGACTTTTTTTGCAGTCAGCGGTATAATTAGTGAACAAATCATGAATAAAATTATAACAAGGAGCGGCACGATGAAGATATCTGTTAAGAACAAAGACTTCGACGAAGTCATGGCGCTGCCCCGTTACAAGCGGAAGCACCCAAAGAAGGTCAACATTTTCTGGCGTAGCCTGATTCGTTTTTTGACCAACTTCGGCATGGCCGGAACCGGCTTCCGGTACGAAGCCGAAGGACTGGAACATCTGAAAAAGGAACCCTGTCTGATTCTGATGAACCATTCCTGTTTTCTGGATATGCAAATGGTTTACCGGATGCTCTACCCAAAGCATTTCTGTATTGTCTCTACCACCGACGCATTCGTCGGCATGGGTGGTCTGATGGGCTGGCTGATGCGTACCATCGGCTGCATTCCCACCCAGAAATTCGTCACCGACCTGAACCTGATACAGGATATGACCTACGCCTTTAAAACCCTCAAGACCAGTGTGCTGATGTATCCTGAGGCCGGTTATTCCTTTGACGGCACTGCCACTGCCCTCCCCCGTAAGATGGGCGTACTGCTAAAGAAGTTCGATGTACCGGTGATTATGATTGAGTCCTTCGGTGCTTTCTCCAGAAACCCTCTGTACAACGAGTTGCAAGTCCGAAAAAGCGTAAAGGTTTCAGCCAAAGCCCGTTGCCTGTTCACACGGGAGCAGATTCACGAAATGAGCGTCAAAGAGCTGAGTGACGGATTGGATGCTGCCTTTGGCTTCGACCACTTCCAATGGCAGGAGCAACAGGGCCTTGAAATCAATGAACCCTTCCGGGCTGACGGCCTGAACCGTCTCCTATATAAGTGCCCCAACTGCAAAACCGAGGGTCAAATGATTGGTAAAGGTATCCACCTGCACTGCAATCACTGCGGAAAACGTTACGAGCTGACTCCTTTGGGCAAGCTGAACGCACTGGATGGAGAAACGGAATTCTCCCACATCCCTGACTGGTTCCGCTGGGAACGGGAGCAGGTCCGCCAGGAAATTATGGACGGCACCTACCGAATGGAGACGGATGTAAAAATCGGTATGCTGGTGGACTTCAAGGCCCTCTATATGGTCGGCGAAGGCCGCCTAATCCACGATTTGAATGGTTTTCACCTGACCGGCTGTAACGGCAAACTGGAGTACGAACAGAAACCTTTGAACAGCTATGGGTTAAACGCAGACTATTACTGGTATGAGATTGGGGACATCATCTCCATCGGCAACAGTGACCGGCTCTATTACTGCTTCCCCCAAGGTGAGGATGTGGTCGCTAAGACCCGCATGGCCACCGAGGAAATGTACAAGCTATATAAAGCCCGTAAGATTCCCATTAAATCCCCGGACCCCGTATAACCACATAATTTCTTTTTTCTGAAGATTTAAGGACACTTTTGATAAATTGAAAGGGCGTGTTGCGGTTGCAACACGCCCTGTTATTTATAATGTATCAGCGGCTGTCCCGGCTGGACAGATACTTGCGGACCATCAGCGCCACCTTAAAGACGATGGCATGGTCAAACTGGCGCAAATCCAGTCCGGTGAGCTTCTTGATTTTCTCCAGACGATAGACCAGCGTGTTACGATGTACGAACAGCTTCCGGGAGGTCTCGGAGACAATCAGATTGTTCTCAAAGAACTTATTGATGGTAAACAAGGTCTCCTGATCCAGAGAATCAATGGAATTCTTCTTGAACACCTCGCTGAGGAAAATCTCGCACAACGTAGTGGGCAACTGATAAATCAACCGACCGATGCCCAGATTTTCGTAATTGATGATGCTCTTTTCCGTGTCAAAAACCTTGCCCACATCGATGGCCGTCTGGGCTTCCTTGTAGGAATCCGCCAGAGAACGCAGATGCTCGGCGATGGTGCCGATACCAATGACCGTCTTAATAAACAGCTCATCTCGCAGCGTGTCCTCAATCTGACGGGCAATGACATCCAAATCTTCCTCCGTGGTGGTGGGGGTAATTTGCTTAATCACTGCAATATCATTCTCATTGATGCTCAGAACGAAATCCTGCAGCTTGTCCGGGAACATACCAGCCAGCACATCCACCGTCGCCACATCACTGTGGCCAACCTGACGCACCAAAAACACTGCCCGAGGGGCATCGGTGGAGAAGTGTAGCTCCTTGGCCCGGATGTAGATATCGCCGGGGAGGATATTGTCCATGATGATATTCTTGACGAATGTGCCACGGTCATGCTTTTCCTCATAGAAAATCTTCGCATCATTCAGTGCCACATAAGCCATGGCGCAGTAGCTTTTGGCGACCTCATCGTCACCGTTGCAGAACACAGCATACTCCATAAGATTGGTGCTGTTGATGATAGGTTTAAAAGTCTTTTGGGCGAAGGTGACCATCCCCTCCCCGGCACTGGCCAGCTTCAGGGCCGCATCGACCCAGCGCTCCCCCAGAAGGGACGTATCGGTGCAGGAAACCACGCACCCATCAGAATCGATAACACCAAACATCCGGTCAGCCACATCCTTGAGCTGAACGATTACACTCTGAAAAACACTGTTGGACATTGCCATATCCTCCTTACAAAACTGCACAAATGCGCATTACACAAAACTGCCTTATCATTATACACCCATTTTGCGCAATTTGCAAGTACCTTTTGACATATTATTGCAAAAAACCATATCTTTTTTGTGGGTTATGTCATATCTTCAGGCCGTCAGCTCCTCGTCGGCGCAAATATTTTTTATGTAACCTTCCCAAAAAAGCACAAACCGGGCGTGTCCAACACGCCCGGTTATGGTTACTGCCAATAGTCCACCTCATGGGGCAGGCCGATGTCTTTGGCACGGAATTTGGGTTCTTTGCCCAGTTTACGCTGATTCGTGTAATCCTTGAGGCAACGGAAGGCATACTTGCTCAGTACCAGAATCACCGGCATATTGATCAGGGTCATACCACCCATGGTCAAATCCGCCACATCCCAGAGCAGACCTGCATCCAGTCCGGCACCCAGAAAAATCACGCCGGAGGCAATCACATAATAGATTCGCATAAATAGCTTTCCGGGCTGTTTGCCCATCATAAAGCACAGTCCCTTATCCACGTAAAATAGGTTGCCCAACAGGGTGGTAAAGGCAAACAGAATCATGGAAATGGTGATGAAAATGGAGCCAAAACTGCCCAGTGTTGCCTTCACCGCCATCTGTACATAAGGTGCGCCGGACAATTCCGCTGTCGGCTCCACACCGGAGCTCATGCACAGGAATGCGGTAGCGGAACATACCAGAATGGTATCGATGAACACCGACAACACCTGAACCAAGCCCTGCTTGGCAGGGTGGCAGACCTCGGCAGATGCGGAAGCGTTCGGTGCGGAGCCTACACCGGCCTCATTACTGAACAGACCACGCTTGATGCCATACATCACGCAGGAGCCGCTGAAACCGCCAAAAATCGCCTCAAAATCAAAGGCATCTGTGAAGATGCGGACAAAGACATCCGGTAGACGGGTCACATTAATCAGCGTGACCACCAGTGCCACCAGAATGTAGGCAACGCCCATCACGGGAACGATAGCCGTGGTTGCATTGATGATTCGCTTGCCACCACCGAACAGGCAAAAGCCTACCACCACCGCAAGGATGCCACCGATAATCCAGGGAGACACCGCCGAATCATAGAAGCTGTAACCCGAGAAGGTAGACTGAAGGTTATACGATGCCAGCATATTGAAGCCGACACCATAGGTCAAAATCAAAAACACAGTAAAGACCAACGCCAGCCAGCGTTTTTTCATTGCCGCCTGAATGTAGTAGGCTGGGCCGCCGTAGCTTCCGTCAGCCCCCCGTTTCTTGTAAATCTGAGCCAGCGTGCTTTCGATAATAGCCGAAGCGCTGCCCAGCAGCGCAATAATCCACATCCAAAACACAGAACCGAAGCCGCCGAGGCACAATGCCGTGGAAACACCCACAATGTTTCCAGTGCCCACCCGGGATGCGGTAGAGACCATCAGTGCCTGAAAGGACGAAACACCGCCGCCATCCGGCTTTTCAGTCACAGCACGAATCTGCTCCCTGAACAGGCGAAACTGAACGAATTTGGTGCGGATGCTGAACCAGAGGCCACCGACCACTAGCACGATAATCAGCACCCAACTGTAGAGTACGTCATTCACGGACGCAATGATTTGATCAAACATGCCTAACCCTCACATCATTTATTCTTAAAACAGTATAACAAAATACCACCTAACTGTCAATCTCTCTCAAACCATCCGTCTATTAATGCAAATAAAGGGGAATGGCGCACGAAATCCGCATTCAATAGGACACCTCTAAAAACTCAATTTCGAGTGGGTGTCCAGGAATTTTGCTTCAAATTTTGTGGTAAAAACCGCAGCAATACTAGATGTATTTCAAGGTTTTTATAAGCAAAAGTTGGAGCAAAAGAACGGGCACTTCGCCGAAAGGGAGTTTTTAGAGGTGCCCAATAATTGATTGCACCGTTGACACCCTCTCAACCTTCATCGATATCCCCACCCAGGCAGAAACACCCCTGAAGAGTGCAAACTCCGTAGACTTGAAGGGAATCGCAAGTTATTGTGTTGCCGCCGTCCAGCCGGCGACAAGCAAATGTCCACTGGACATCTGCATTCAGATTGTTCGAATTTCTTCGGTCAATAAAAAATCTCACACCTCATGGGGTGTGAGATTTTTGGTGGACTTGAAGGGATTCGAACCCTCGACCCCCACAATGCGAATGTGGTGCGCTCCCAACTGCGCTACAAGCCCATATGCTGCGGTCCGACCGCAGCTAATATTATATTGTCTTCTCTCTGATTTGTCAAGAAAAACTTAACGCTTGATGGAATATTCCACCGGTGTATCCGCCGGGAGCTCCAGCAACTGCGGATGGGCCAGAAGCTCCTTCACCAATGCCACCGTACCGGAATAGTAGTATCCATCCGCAATCCGCTCGTCCAGCGTAATACCGATGGGAATCACTTCATGTAAATCTCCATTACCATCCCGGTCGTAGTCCATCTTCATATACTTCTTTCCAATCACGATGAAGCAGGAGTTGGTACCCCAATTTACCAGATGGTGATAACCGCACTCCAAGCCAATGGAACCCAAATTCGACAGAAAAATCGCCGCATGATTGGGGTCCGAGCCAATCAGGGACTGCGGTGCCCAGCCATGCTTATCCAGCCACAGCACCATACGGACAATCCGCTTTATCAGCCATTGCGGTAACTTGCAAATGATATCCATCGCACCAGTGGAGGTATCCTTTTCCTCGTAGCTCTTGGTCTTGTGGATTTCCTTCATGATTTTCTCATGATAGGTCGCCAGTGTATCCTTCGGGTCATAGGTAAAAAACGCCAACGCCTCCTCCGCCCGGTCATCGAAGCGTTTCTTCACGGTAAAGGCTACTGTCACCTCTCGGCGCTGAAAAATCTTACTACCTACCACGAACCGATTCATCCGTGGCCGCAGCACAAAGGCCTTGCCAATCGCAGCGCTGATGATGTGGAAAAAGGTATACTTATCCTCTGTACGCCCAGCATTCAGCTTTTCCAAATAGGCATTGATAGGCCGCAAGTCGATATCGACGCTGATATGGGCTTCATTGTCGGCCCGGTTGGGCAGCAGAGTGGGCATGATTCGGTTCATGGCCGGAATATCCTTGAGCCAAACGCCATCCTTCCGGTCGCCCCATTTTTTCTTAATTTTCCCCATATTTCTCCCTCTTTCCCTAGAAATATGCCCATTATACCATATTTTTTTAAAAGTGCAATTATTTTTTTATTTGTTCGGTTGACAATTGTAATCCTTCGTAGCACAATTAGCCGCAAACCGTGCCCCCCAGTAATTATCCGACCGTCAAGAATCCTCATCGTTTTCGGAGAGGAATTCTTCTTTCTTTTTCAGGAAATGTGTGGTATGATGATTCTGATTTTATGAAATAAGGAGCAACATATGGCAACCATCGCTGAAATATTGTCCCTGGAACTGGGGCAGAAGCTGCAATACGTAGAAAACGTCATCGCCCTGATGGACGAGGGCAACACCATCCCCTTTATCGCACGTTACCGTAAGGAAATGCACGGCACCATGGACGATACCACCCTGCGCACTCTTGAAACCCGTCTCACCTATCTGCGCAACCTGCAGGAGCGTCGGGACGAGGTGAAGAACTCCATTGAAAATCAGGGCAAGATGACCGAGGCGTTGTCCGCCGCCATCGATGCCGCCGCTACACTGGCAGAGGTAGAGGATTTGTACCGACCTTACAAGCAAAAGCGCCGCACCCGTGCCTCTGTGGCTCGTGAAAAGGGTCTGGAATCACTGGCCGCCGCCATCTTTGCGCAGGACGGGCAAGATCCTGCGGTTCTGGCAGAGAGCTACATTGACCCCGAAAAGGGTGTCAACACCATTGAAGAAGCCCTACAGGGTGCATCGGACATCATCGCAGAAGACCTTTCCGACGATGCGGACATCCGAAAGGGACTCCGGGAACTGTCCAACCGCAAGGGCGTGTTCGGCTGCAAGGCTGCTGACCCGGAGCAGGACAGCGTCTACCGGCTATACTACGACTTCAACCAGCCCATGCAGCGACTGCTGGACCACCAGATTCTCGCCATCAATCGGGGCGAAAAGGAAGGCATCCTGAAGCCAGACGTGGCCCTGCCCGGCAACGAAGGAGCCGCACTGGTGTGCCGTGCCGCACTAAAGCCCTCCGCCCACATCTCCACCTTCGTCCGCAACGCCGCCGAGGACGCCTACGAGCGGCTGATTTTCCCCTCCATCCAGCGTGAGGTCCGTAGCGAGCTTTCCGAACGGGCCTATACAGGCGCAATTCGCAACTTTGCCCTGAACCTGAAACCTCTGCTGATGCAACCCCCTGTGAAGGGCTTCGTAACCATGGGCTTAGACCCCGGATACCGCAACGGCTGTAAGGTGGCAGTGGTGGACCCCACCGGCAAGGTGCTGGACACCGCCGTTGTCTACCCCACTTTCAGCGAACGGAAAAAGCAGGAGGCCATCATCACCCTGTCCACTCTGATGCGCCGCCACAGCGTGAAGCACATTGCCATCGGCAACGGCACCGCCTCCCGTGAGACCGAGGCCATGACCGTAGAACTGCTCCGCTCCTTCCCCGAGGCCAGCTACGCCATCGTCAATGAAGCCGGTGCATCTGTCTATTCCGCCTCTCCCCTTGCGGCAGAGGAGTTCCCCGACTACGATGTAAACCTGCGTTCTGCTGTTTCCATCGCCCGTCGGCTGCAGGATCCGCTGGCAGAGCTGGTCAAAATTGACCCCAAGGCCATCGGCGTGGGGCAGTACCAGCACGACTGCCCTCAAAAGGAGCTGGATGCGGCACTGGGTGCGGTGGTGGAGGATTGCGTCAATGCCGTGGGCGTGGATGTGAACACTGCTTCCCGAAGCCTTTTGCAGCAGGTATCCGGTCTGAATGCCACCACTGCCAAAAACATCGTAGCCTACCGGGAGGAAAATGGCCCCTTCACCAGTCGTGCCCAATTGAAAAAGGTGCCGAAGCTGGGACCCAAGGCTTTCCAGCAGTGCGCCGGATTCCTTCGCATCCCGGAAAGCAAGGAGCTGCTGGACAACACTGGCGTCCATCCGGAGTCCTACACCGCCGCCAAGGCTCTGCTGACTCTGCTGGACTGCAAGAAGGGAGATGATTTGTCCACCCTCCCCAGCAAGCTTGAGACTTACGGCACCGCCAAGGCTGCGGAAGAATGTGGCGTTGGCGAGCCTACCCTAATCGACATTGCCAAGGAGCTGGCCAAACCCGGTCGGGATCCTCGTGATGAACTGCCTGCTCCGATTCTGCGCAAAGACGTTCTTGAGATGAAGGATCTGAAGCCAGGCATGGTGCTCACCGGTACCGTGCGCAACGTAATCGATTTCGGCGTGTTCGTTGATATCGGCGTTCATCAGGACGGACTGGTGCATATTTCTCAGGTAGCCAATCGTCGTCTACGCCACCCCAGTGAGGTTTTGAAGGTGGGCGACATCGTCAAGGTCATCGTTCTGGAGGTAGACGAAAAGCGCCACCGCATCAGCCTGTCCATGAAGCAGGTGCCCAAGGATATGTAACATTCCACGCCGGAGCAAATCTTTTCCGCTCCGGCGTGGATATTTTCCTTTACTTCCTGCAAATTCGTGGTAAAATGGAATAGATTATACTCCCGGAGGCATGTTATGAAACTTAAATCCATCCGGCTCGGCTCCAAAAAGCTACGCCTGAGCCCATTGCTCGCCGCATTCCTCATTCCTTTCTTGGGCATGATAGCCGTGCTGATTGCGGAAGGGTGCGAACCCTTTGGCAACAGCCGTGCGTTCCTGTACTCTGATGAATACCATCAATATTACCCCTTCTTCACAGAATTCCGCCGAACCCTTCTCAGCGGCAAATCCCTGCTTTTCAACTGGGATTTGGGTATGGGGCTAGACTATCTGGGCCTGATTTCCTACTATCTGGCATCGCCGTTGAATTTGCTCAGCGTCTTTGTGCCCGAGGGGCTGGTGCTGGAATATTTTGAAATGCTTCCCCCCATCAAGCTGGGCCTCGCCAGCCTGTTTTTCGCCCTTTTCCTGAAAAAGATTTTTCACAAGGATGATATGTCCATCGCCTTGTTCGGCGGATTTTACGGTCTATGCGCATGGGCATTGGGCTACCAGTGGAACATCATGTGGCTGGACACCTTCGCCTTACTGCCGCTGGTGGTCCTTGGAACGATTTATCTGCTTCGGGACAAAAAGCCGGTTCTGTATACCCTCACACTGTTCCTGTCCGTCTTTGCAAATTATTATATCGGACTATTTACTTGCATTTTTGTATTTCTGGTATTTGTTTGCTACCAGATTTGCCGTCCTGCCGGCTTTAAGCGGCTGGCGCAGGATTTGGGTCGGATTGCCTTGTTCACCGTACTGGCCATTGGCATGACCGCCATTTTGGAGTTACCGGCTCTGGCTGCGCTGCAGGACACCTATTCCTCTCAATCCATTTTTCCAAATGGATTCCATCTGAACATTGTCGATTACGAAGTCTACAAATCTTCCAATGATGCCTGGCTGGCCTTTTCGGAAGCTCTGGCAGCAGATGCCGGTCTGTTGTCCCTGATTGGCAAATTTTTTACCGCACTGTTCAAATCCTTTCCGCCCCTGCTTTATGGCATGGCGAAGGTAGCCGGCAACATGAGCGGAGAGCTGGCCCCCACCATGTTGGAAGGTATGCCGAATATTGCCTGTGGCCTTGGCCCCATGCTGTTGGGCTTCCTGTTCTTCACCGCAAAGGATGTGAAGCTCCGGGATAAGCTGAGTTGCGCCTTCCTACTGGTATTCTTCATGCTCAGCTTCTTATTACGCAAGCTGGATTTCATGTGGCACGGCTTCCACTTCCCCAACATGATTCCCTATCGCTTCAGTTTCCTTTACAGCTTTGTGATGCTCTACATTGCCTATCGGGCGTGGCTGCTTCGGGAGACCTTCTCCCTGTGGAAAATCGGTCTGGTCTTTGTGCTGGGTGTAGGCGTGGTATTCTGCAGCGAAAAAGCCGATGATTTGATTTTCCTTGCCTACAATCTGGCATTTTTGCTGCTGTACCTTATCATGTTCGTTTTCAGCATTGCCGACAAAATGCTCTGTCGCGGCCTTGACCCGGAAGAAGATGCGGACTATATCCGCAAACGCGCACGTCGCACCAGTCGAATCAAAACCGTCAGTCTGTGTATTTTCATGTGTCTGGAGCTGGGGCTGACCCTTGTGAAATTCAGTCTCGCTCTCAACGCCACCACCATAACCGACTACCCCACTGGCACTGCAAACGCAGAATCCGCCTTCAACTATATCGAACAACGAGAGGCCAATTCAGAATTCTACCGAATTGAAACGACTCACGCCCAGATTCTCAACGACAGTGCGTTGAACGATTACAGCGGCATTTCTCTGTTCGCAAGCTCCGCCGATGTTCGGACAACGGAATTTCTGGAGGCTATGGGTCAGGCTGCTTATCCCCCCTTCAATCGCTACTGCTACGAGATTAGTTCTCCGGTGACGGATCTGTTCACCAATATGAAATACATGGTGGCACGAGACGGCGAGCCTCCGGTGAATCCGTACTACAACACCCTGCACAATTTCGGCGATGTCTACCTTCTGGAAAACAAGACCTACCTGCCCTTGGGCTTCTTGGCGGAACCCTCTTTGTCCGAGGCCACACTGGAGCGGCTTATGACCGACAGCGATGGAGAAACCGAATACAATGAATTCGAGAAGCAAAACACTATCTTCTCCCTGGCCACCGGTCTGGAGGAGGATGTATGGACCATGGTCCACGGCATAACCTCCTCCGTAAGCGCCACCGGCATCACCATCACAGACCCCATTAAAAACCACGAGGCCACCTATGTGACCTATCATTCCGGTAGCGAGGGCGGCACCTTGCGCATCAGCTATAAGATAGAATCCGCCGGTTTCCTGTGCTTCGAAATGAATATCACCAAGAAGAACTCCTATACCCTTTATCTGAACCAACAGGAGATGTTCAAAGAATCCATCTCCGTTCCTCAGATTGTGGCTGTCTCTACCGTCCAGCCGGGAGATACTGTGGATATTGAAATCACCTGTGCCACAGATGTTTCCGCTGAGGACCCCAGCGTGGTCAATGTGCGAGCCGCCATGCTCAATGATTCTGTTTTCCAACAGGGCTATGAAATTCTTTCCGCCTCTAAGCTGGATTTGACCACCTTCTCCGAGGAACTGGTTGAAGGTACCATCAACTGCAACCGTGACGGTCTGATGTATACCTCCATTCCCTACAACGGTAACTGGTACGCAGAGGTGGATGGCAAAGAGGTTCCCATTGTGCTGGTTGGCGATGCCATGATTGGCCTGGAACTGACTGAGGGGGTCCACACCGTCACCTTCCGTTACAAAAACAACAGTTTCACCCTTGGTGCCATCGTTTCCGGCATCTGCCTACTTGCCTTCCTGTGCATCATATTTGTCCCACCATATATCCAAAAGCGCAAGAAGGCTGTGCCACAGCAATAAAATCACCGCCGCTGCCCTAACCCGGCAGCGGCGGTGATTTTATCACAATGTGTGAAAAATAGGCTTACGATTTTCAAAGGTGCAGACATAACCAAAGACTTCCTTGAGCAGTGCGCAGGCTCTGTCCGCATATTGTCCCACCCGGCTGGCAGTGTGGGCATCGGAGCCGACCGTGACGATTTGTCCCCCCAGCTCCCGAAATCGGCGAAAATAGACTTCATACGGCAGAAAATCGCCACACCGATCCACGCCGCTGGTGTTGATTTCCAGCCCCTTACCCTTATCTACTAGAGTACGCAGAATCTCATCAATCAGTGCTTCATGGGCCTCATATGGAACCGGACGGGGGGCGTGATGGGCCCGGGCCTTGCTGATGTAGGTCAAATGGGCCAGCACGTCAAAATCCTCATGGGCCCGAACACATTCCAGCGTTTCCTCCAGATATCGGCGTTCCGCCTCAAATACCGTTTTTCCATCCCAGTATTCACTAAAATACACATCCAGTTCATCTACAAAATGCACCGACCCCAGTACGAAATCAAAGGGCCTGCGCTTCAAATCCTCCTTCAGCTGAGGGGCATTGTAGGGCTTAATCCCGAATTCCATACCTCTGCGAATTTTCACCTGTGGATGCGCCAATTGGTCATAGGTCTCGTTGTAGCGGAGGGTGTCGAACACCCATTCCTGCTTGTCCACATTGGCAAAGTAATCAATGTGGTCAGTAAAGCAGATTTCCTTCAACCCTGCGTCCGCAGCCGCTTGTACCATTGTCTCGGCACTGTCATGTCCATCGAAGGACACAATCGAATGCATATGAAAATCAAACATCGGTAATCTCCTTCCAAAATTGGCGGTACGCTGTCGGCAGTGCCGCTTTCTCCTCGATTTCCCTGGCGGGCAGCCACTGCAGCGCACCTGCCGTTTCTGCCACCTCGATATAAAACCCACGCATCTGCCACTGGATGTGGGTAAAAATGTGTTTGCGCTCAATCTGCCGAAAAATCTGCTTTGGCCGTAGGCCCATTTTCTCTACCTCCTCCAACGCCTGTTCTGGCTCCAATGCGGCGTCCACATCCGGGAACTGCCACAATCCAGCCAACAGTCCGGCATCCGGTCGTTTTTGCAAACCATATCGCCCTTCGCAGGACAGTATCAACACCGTCCGCTCCTGTACACGCCGCTGCTTTTTGGGTTTGCGTACCGGAAACTGCTCCGCCGTTGCGTGGAGGGCACCACCGCAGAAGCCCCTGCAGGGACACTCCTGACACCGTGGCTTCCAGTTGGGGCCGCACAGCGTAGCCCCCAGCTCCATCAGTGCTTGGGTAAAGGATCCGGATTGCTCCGGATAAACCGCCTGCAGTGCCTGTCGCACCACTTTTTTATAGGCCGGCGAATCGATGGGTGTAGCATCCTCCGTCAGTCGGGAGATGACTCGCAGAACATTTCCATCCACCGCTGGTGTCTTATGGTCAAACGCAATGGAGCAAACAGCTCCGGCTGTGTATTCTCCGATTCCCGGCAGAGCCAGCACCTGCTCATATTGGTCAGGGAACACACCGCCATAAGTGTCCATAATCACTCCAGCCGCCTTTTTCATATTCCTAATCCGGCTGTAGTATCCAAGCCCTTCCCACAGCTTGTGAAGCAGCTCATCGTCCGCCTCCGCCAATGTCTGTATCGTGGGAATCGCATCCAAAAAACGCAGATAGTATCCCTTTACTGCCTCTACACGAGTCTGCTGGAGCATAATTTCCGACACCCAAATGTGATAGGGGTCTCGGTCCTGCCGCCATGGCAAATCACGCTTGTTAGCCTCGTACCACGGGAGCAGTGCCCCGGGAAGCAATCCGATTACATTTACCATTCGCTCACCCCGCGGATATTTTACACGATACCGCCCTGCCCTGTCAAGCATACCAGCTTTGACAAAGAGGATTCCATCTGTTACAATATAAAAAACGCCAAGGAGGCATCACTATGAAACTGCGTCTGTTTGCGCTGGTCCTGTGCCTGTGCATTCTCTTTTCCATGGTTCCCACTATTCATGGTCAGGAGAACACTGCCGGAGACATCACTGGCTCAACAAAAATTTCCGGCAGCGGCTATACAAGCTTAGGCTTTCTCACCGACGGTAACACCAAAACCTATCATCGCTCCGCCGGTAACGCTTCCATTACATTGGAAAACGAGGACGGGATTGGTTCGCTGTATCTGCTGTTTGACGAGGAGTACGGCACTTATACCATCACCGATAACAACTCCAACAAAAGCATAACCTTCGGTCAACACGGCTATCTGCACGAGTTCGTGGACCTTACGGAGCTACGGCTACCCACGTCAGTCACCATTTCCTTTACAAACGGCCCTGTGCGGCTCAGTGAAATATATGTATACTCCCCCGGCAAACCGCCGGAATTTGTCCAGCAGTGGGACCAGCCGCTGGAGGGCTGTGCGGACATTCTGCTGCTTCCGGCCCACGGTGGAGATGAGCATCTGTTTTTCGCTGGACTTCTTCCTTATTATATCGCCGAAAGGAATTGCTCCATTCAGGTAGCCTACCTGACCAATCATCGCAATGACACAAAGGCCCGTACCCACGAAATGCTCAACGGCCTGTGGGCCGTTGGCGTGCGTGCCTATCCCGTATTTGGTACATTTGATGAAGTAAATGCCGAGAACGCAGGCGAAGCTTACGATATCTATGCGTCACAGGGCATCTCTCAGGAGGATTTGCTTGCATTTACCTCCGAGCAGATTCGCCGTTTCCGCCCACAGGTGGTTGTCGGACATAGCCTTCAGGGTGAACGAGGCGATGGCATGCGGATGCTCTATGCGGATTTACTGACAAAAGCACTGGAAGTGTCCAACGACGCAGGCGCATTTCCCGAGCAAGCCGCGCAGTACGGCCTCTGGGACGTGCCAAAAGCCTACCTGCATCTTTACGAGAAAAAACAGATACAAATCGATTATGACCAGCCACTGGAGTCCCTTGATGGAATGACCGCCTTTGAGGTCTCCCAAAAGCATGGCTATCCCTGTCACGATACTTTGCAAAAAACATGGTCCTCCAACTGGATCAACGGAAAAAACGACCTCATAACCAAGGCCGCCCAAATCGAAACCGATAGCCCCTGCACCTTCGGCCTGTACCGTACCATCGTCGGCAAGGATAAGCAGAAGAATGACATTTTAGAGAATGTATACACCTACGCCGAGCAGGAACAAATGGAGCAGGAGCGGCTGGAGCAAGAGAAGCTGGAGCAGGAGCGACTGGAGCAGGAGAAACTGGAACAGGAGCAACTGGAGCAGGAACGATTGGAACAGGAACGGCTGGAGCAGGAACGTCGCCAACAGGCGCGGCTTGAACAGCAGCGTCTCCAGCAGGAGCAAGCCAGCCAGAAGGAACAGCGCACCATGCTAACGCTTTTTGTGGTACTGCTGTGTGCCCTGACTGCATTGCTGATTATGACTGTAGCGGTACTGATAAGAAGAAAAAGACTTTCAAAAAAATAATTCTAAAAAAGCAAAAAAAGTGCTTGCATTTTTTCGCATGATGTGCTAATATATCTAGGCACGTCACGTGACGAATGCATGCGCCGATAGCTCAGTTGGATAGAGTGACTGACTACGAATAAGCTGGTGCGGAAATCCTTAAAAAATCAGTTAGTGAAGCCTGAAAGCCCTTGATTTTCAAGGGCTTTTTCTTTTTGCCTTGACATTTTAGTGTGACTGATTTATAATCCAAAACAGATAGTAAGTCATGTGAAGTTTAGACGAACTGATTAGCCCTACTTATCATTTTTTGAAAAAGGACTGAGAACTATGGCAACTAAGCGCACAATCCGACGAAACATGGAAGCAGAAGCTATGACTATTGGCGTAGCTCTGGAAGAGTTTCTAATCGAAAAAGAAGCTAATAACCTCTCCCCCAAAACCATCAAGAACTACAGGCAATCTATTGAATACTTTATTGATTTCCACGAACTATCCCCTGATACCCCTCTTAATGAAGTTACCCCCTCCCACTTCTATAAATGGATTAACACTATGAAGCTTGAAGGTGTTAAGCCAACCTCTATCAATCACTATTTAAGAGATTGTAGAGCCTTCTTCTATTGGTGCATGGACATTGATAGAAAGTATATGGAAGCTTTCAAAATCCGCCAAATCGAAGGCCAGGAAGAACAGCTAAAACTATTCCCTGATGAAGAATTAGCTTTGCTTTTGGAAAAGCCTGAACGCAGTAACAACAAGTTTACCGATTGGCGAAATTGGGTTATTGTCAATTGGGTTTTGGCTACTGGTAATCGGTGTGCTACTGTGGTAGATGTGCGTATCGGTGATATCGACTTTCGCCGTAAGGAAATCCATCTAGCCCACACTAAAAATAAGAAAGCTCAAATCATTCCTCTTTCCTCTTCTCTTGAAACTGTCTTGAAAGAATATATTAAGATGTGGCGTCATGGAGCGGACGGTGAATGTTATCTCTTCCCCAATGTTGGCGAAGAGAAGCTCACAACCAATGCACTTCAAAACAGCTTTGCTAAGTATTGTAAGGTTAGGGGCTGTAGTCATACTAACCTCCACGGCCTACGGCATAACTTCGCTAAGGGATGGGTTAAGAATAACGGTAATATGTATGCCCTCCAGAAGATTCTAGGACACTCCACTCTTGATATGACTAGAAAATATGTTAATCTCTTTAGTGAAGATATTAAAGAGGATTTCGATAAGTTTAACCCCCTTGATTCTATTAAACGAAAGCAGAAGCGCACTCAAACAATTAAACGATTTGAATAACAAAAAGCCCCTAACCAATTACGGTTAGGGGCTTACTATATTAGCTCTAATTTACTTTAATCTCAATGATATCTTTCTTAATCTCCTTAACGTCCTCTTTGATTTCATCTAGCTTCACTTCGTATTGTGCTATGATTTCCGCAAATCGTCCGTTAATAGTGTTCTGTTTCTCTAACTGAGCGTATAATTTATCTTCTCTCTCCTGGCATCTATCCTAAACTGCTACCATATTATCTTGATTCTGTTTTGTAGTGTCTTTGTAAATCTTAAATACAAACCATCCTAAGATACCGCAAACAATAATAGGAAATCCAAGAGTAGGAATCAACTCAGCTATATAAGCTATAATCTCCATCAAATAACCTCCAATCAATAAGCGTTAATATTTAATCTTACAGGCACAGTAAAATAACCATTGGTATTTGTTAAATCTGTGGCAGTAGCCGCTAGCCTTACGCCAATTGTCAGTTTATTGTTTTCACTGGTTATCGATGTATTAAAAGTAGCTACCGCTCCAGCCGAACCGCTATTAAAGTTAGTATTAAATGCGGACGCTATCTTACCTCCTGTGTCAAAACTAATATCACATACCGCTTCATTGGTAACATTACCGCTAACTGCAGCAGAGCGTGTAGCGGCGAAATACACTCTTAAAATATTACCTACTAATGTTGCATTATGTTCTGATACAGTCCAATTTGTTCCGGCTGTCACACTTGTTTCAAACGTAGTAGAAGTTGTAAAAGCCTTTATAAACTTTATCAAATCATAGCAAGCTCCGCTTTCCTCTGTTATCGTGACAGGGACATTAAAGTTAAAGTCCTCTTCTCCCCAATCAAAGATAGGGGTTGTTTTAACCTTCTTTTCCGCACTTAACGCTACACCACTTCCACTATCATCTCTAAATATCCTGTCAATAGCTCTTGCCTAAACCGTATAGCTATTTTTATAATTAAGCCCTGTAATAGTGTATTGTATATTATAAGCGTTATCGTCCAGAGTTGGCGTTAATGCAATCCAATCACCATAATCTCCATTATTCGTTTTGTATCTATACTAGACTGTTAAGGTATTGTCAACCGCTCCAAAAGAGCCGTTAAAGTAATTACCTTTAATAGTGAATACCATATCACCATCTGTAGTAGGTGCAACTACCTCTAAATTACAAGTTAGATTGATATAATCAATCATCTATTTCGTAATCGTCTATGTAGTTGAATTTCCACGGCTATCAGTGACGGTAAAAACGAAATCATTACTAGATACATAGCTTAAAGTGCCAGAAGCTGTAGTAATGGACTTGCCGCCGCAACTGATATTATAACCTGTTATCGTGGCTCCCTTTTGGGCTGTAGCGTTTGCGGCAACTGCCATAACATTATAATTTCTAATCATCTTGTTTTCAGCATCACCAGTAAGGGTTACGGATACGCTGCCTGTATCTTCTACAGTTGGATTCATAACAGGGTTAGCGTTTACGATAGAAAGTGTTTTAGATAATTCGCTCCAATAAGTTTTCTCACCTATTTTAGTTCTTATCTTAAAAACAACTGTTCTACTGTTGCTATCTGTAGTAGCGTTTCTTAATACTTCTCTTTCCTTATCCGTCAGCTCGAAGGTGTAAGAAGAGCCTGTTTTCGGAATATCTCTATAATAGATATCAACGGTTGTTCCATCTGTTGAAATACCAGCTTTTAACTCTGTAACCGCTTCACCGGCCTTATTGCTATAAGTGATTGTAGGGTTTTCTTCATCGTTAAAATTGGGTGCTGCGGTTATCGTTGCTTTTCTGGGAATTGAAGTCAATGTTACTGTTCCACTACAGCTTGTAGAAGTCATGGAAGTTCCAGACATTCCACCACTTGCGGAAATGGTAATCGTTTTTGAGCCGTCCGCATTATGGCTTATTGTTTCGGTATATGTAGCCGCTAGCACATTACCACTATTGGAAGGTAAAGATAACTTCACACCGCTAAAGGTTTTGGTTTCACTACCAATGGTAATTGAACCGCTCCAAGTTCCATAGGTAGTCTAGCTAGATGAGCCTTTAGCATAATATAATTTTGCAGTAATCGTAGATGTATTATCTTCGATTGACTGTGTATAAGTATATTCAATTATAGAACTAATTCGGCTATTGGATGTAGTTCCGTTAATAGTTGCCATTCAATCAACCTCCAATCCAGAAGCACCCAGTCCTATCGGTGCCATAATTCTCAAATCGGCTATTGGTGCCGATAATTAAATATGTGGTTGCGTGTAAATTCACCGCATCCACTCCAACATTATTTGCAGTCAATACCGCCGTGTTATCTCTGTAAACCGTCATACCATCTTCGGTTATTTGAGTAGTCATTTCTGAGCCTGTCTTAGAAATACTTAAACCTTCTTCATTAAAAGTAAAACCAGTAGCGGTAACGACTTTATCAACGCCGTTTGATATTTCAGATTTGATAGCTAAATTGACATCTTCGGCAGTAATAGAAGCATCAACCCTTTTCGTTAGCTCTGCTACATTACCATTGATATCCTCTACAGCACTATTGGTGCTTTCCTGTAATTCGCTTACAGTGGCGTTAATACTCTAAGTGTTTATCTCTAAACTGGCTATCCGCTCACTATTGGAACTTGTTTCGCTAGCTACTAAGCCGATTTCCTTATTTGCCTTATCTACCCTTGCGTATGTCTGCTTTATTGCTTCACCGAGAGTAGAAGGATTGGAAGCGGTTTCGCTATCATTATTGTTATAATTCCACGATGTTAATTGACTGAATCCACCATCATAAGTAATCGAATCATTTAATAGATAAGAATATTTAGGGGCACCCGTCCCCATCAATCCTAATTTATCCCCAGGCTCAATTAAAAAGTTACCTCTCCAGTGGCTTGCAAATTGATATATAGACAGTCCGCCTATAGCACTTAGAGCGTTTTCTACCAAAGTATCAATATCTTCTCGCAACTCCCAAAACGGATTATTGCGGACATACTGAGTAACGCCAGCTTCTCCAGTAGTGGCAGTTACGTTATCGCCTAATTCTGTAGCATGGGTTATCGATGTTAATATATAATTCTGCTCTAACTGCAAGTCAAAATAATTGACTTTATAGATACTGGATGCAGTGCCACCGCTACCCAATCTCTTAAACACTAAGTTATTATCATCGTTCAAATAATAAATACTTTGCGTTGCTTCTGCTACTGCGTTCAAAGCATCTCTTATGGTTTCAGTCCCATCGAAGTTAGCACCACTTTCATAATAAGTAGAAAAGCAATCATCTGTAATACCGCTATCTATCACCATACTAACATCCAAAAGTGAAGCACACGCCGCCGCAAACACCTCAATAGTATAATCAGATAAACCTAACTCTTCTACTGTGTGTGCGGAAGCTCCATAAATCTTATCATATGCGGTAATCGTTAACTCTCCTGTTTTCTAATCCTTTACGATTTCGCTAACGTAAAACAAAGGAGCGATACACTCAAAGTTAGTTCCATTACCAAAATAAATCTTTAGTGCGTTTCCTTTAGCTACAGAAGCTTCATTATTGATATCTTTTAACTTTACTGTTGCCTTTTGGCAGATACCAAAACCAAAAAACTTTCCTTCCTCACTTTGACGCTCAATAATAATATCACTTAATAATCCATCATAGCGGAAAGTATCGGATAAGGTAGAGCCGTTGTAAAGCTCTACCAATCCTTTTATCTCTCTCATAAGGGAATTAAAACCATAATCTACATTTGTTGTAATCATCGTTTATCCCTCACAATTCTATAAAGTTAAGCACCATAGGCTTGAATATCGTTCTATCGCTGATAGTGTAATACTCCGGCTCTGGTGTTCCTGTGTAAGCTGTAATTGTGGTTAATGCTTTCGTCTTAGGGTTTAGAAAGCTAACCTCTATCACATAATCCGAAATAGCCTATAACAGTCTTTCCATTTCGGCGTTTGTGGTATGTCTGAAAGTAACATATACTTTCGTCTTTTGGTTAATTACATCAATCACAGAATCGCCGTTAGCATTTCTTCCGCTCTATTCACTTACCAGCGTTTCAAAGCCAACCTTTAAGCCTGATACTAAATCAGAGAAATCCGCATTATTTATTTTGAAATACATAATTAACCTCCTTATACCACAGCTAACTGTAATTTTCCTGTTTGTCTTGTTATGTCATTGATTGAATGGATATTAGCCCAACCCAGCTCTTTACCATCCAGCTCTAAAACGATTTTAGTTGGAGTAGTGTTTTTAGAAGCTAATCTCTCTGCTAATATATCCATCCACTCTGTGTTATTCTCTAATGGCACAACGGCTTCTTTACCTTGCTCACCAATCATAGCGATAGTAGCACTATTGATGATACCACCTCTAGCAAGTTTAGGAATCAAAGGCGGCTCAGACGGCATACTAAAGCCCCAATCCTAACCTAGCAAATCGCCCAGAGCTTCCGCAATTCCACCGATACCATTAACAATACCAGATACTACGCCATAGATAGCACCCCATAACAGATTTAGTGCATCGATAATAAGATTGATAACGCCTTTAACGATACCCCAGATAGCATCCCAAATGCCGCCGAAGAAGTCACAAATACCCTACCAGGCCTTTTCCCAATCTCCACTGAATACACCTGTGATAAAGTCCAGTAGTCCGCCTAATGCCTTAAAGACACCGCTAAGAACATCTGAAATAACTCCAAAGAAAGTCCCTAACCAATTGATGATACCAGTGATAACATTAGTAACGACAGGAGCTAATACAGTAATAAGCCAATTCACGATAGGCCCTAAGAAGTTGTTCCAAATCGTCATTACACATTCACCCACTTTGGAGAAGAAGGAAACGATTTGCTCCCATAAGCCTTTTAAGTGTTCATCCCATAGAGTATCGATAGCACCTATAATAGCTTCCCATACAGGTTTAATAATGTTTTCATATAGATTAGTCCATATCTATTGGAAGCTTTCACATACTCCATCAAGTAGCGTTAATAAATTATCGCCGCTGTTTTGCCATTCAGTTCCAATAACATCTAATGTATCCGTAGTCACTGTTTCAAGCGTGTTCATTGCAGGCATTACGATATCATTAACACCGCTTTCAATGTTCTAACACATAAAGTCGAAATTATCAGAAAACTGTTGAATTGCAAACGCCATTACATCAGTAAATATTGGAGCGATATTCTCACTAAAGCTATTCGTAATATTTGGCACAAACTCTTCTAATAGATATGCTCCAAAAGGCTTCAACGTGGTTTCTGTTAGATTAGTAAAACTATCCCAGATACTTGTAAAAGCCGTTGCTACAGGCTCCTATAGTCCACTAAATGCCGTTTTCCAGCTCTCAATACTAGGATTGAACAGGCTAGCCCATTCACCTAGCTTTAGCTTGATACCCTCAAATACGCTCGTAATCTTCTGAGCGAATAGCTCCGCACTTAATCCAGTAGAGTTAAAGCTTTCAGTAAGTCCCATATCACCCAGGACAATGGCACCGCCGATAGCTCCACTACTACCTCCACCGCTGGAGCCGCCGGAACTTGCCACGGAACCGCTACCAACTTTATTCAATTCATCAAAGCCGGCGGTAGTGCGTTTTAGTTTTTCCGCTGCGGCTGTCGCATTTTTGATATTGCCTGTAAGCTTTCCTGCACCACTGGCGGCTGAATCCATACCACCGGCGATATCCTCTACGCTCTCTGCTCCGTTTTTACTTCCTGTTAATATACCAATAAATGAGGTAATCCAAGATACAGCCTAGCTTACAACGTCAACTAACCACACAAGTGCATCACAAACGACATCGATAGCTGGAGCCAAGGCCGTCAATAACACATTGGCGATTTCTGTAAGCTTAGTTAAGAAGGGCGTTAAAGTCTTTCCCAATTGTCCCAATGTCTTATCCAGTTGGGCTTGTGCTTCGTTTTGTGCTATCAGTTCTGCGTTATTCTGCTCATAAATCATAGCAGCGTCACTATACAAGCCGTTCAAAGTCCCTCTAATAAGAGCTTGCCGCTCTGATTCACTACTACACGCCGCTAAACTGGCATTAAATGAATCTTCATTTACTCCAGCCCAATTCAGGGCATCCGCCAAAACGCCTGTAACAGTTCCTACTTTAGCGGTTTCGTTTGAAGCTTCGGTTAAACCCTCTATTGGCAAACTATCGCCAAAAGTAGCATAAATGCCCTAACAGGCCGTAGTCCATTCGGCTAACTCTCTTTCATTTGTAGTAAGTTTCGCTAAGTGTGCTGCGGCTTCCGTTGCCTTACCACTATCGCCCAGGAACCTATATAAATCGTTATAGGTTTTTCCGGCCTGTTCAGCTGAAGCTCCAGCCGCAAGGAAAGCCGTATTTAATTTTGCTTGTTCCTTTTGGTATTCCTGCGTGGATTTTCCAAGAGCTATCAAAGCCGTAGCAACTGCGGCAACCGCTGTAACAGTAACCTTCATAGCGGTTTTTGCGGCGGAACCTATCGCACCCAGAGCCGCACTAAACTTACTTGAAGCGGCCTTGCCGCTCTTACTTAGTCTGCTAACCTCATTACTAACTTCTTTTATGTTTTTCTAAGCGGTATCCGTTACCGCTTTAATTATAATCTTTAATTCTTCATTCATCTTTTACAATTGCCACCTCCTATTTTTGCTTAAATCTATTATTAAAGGATTCTGCAAATTGTTTGAAGCGTATAGCCGATATTTCGTCTTTCTTCTCTTGACGCTTCTATTGGATATCTTCCGCAACGAATAAAGATGGATATACCGCACTAATCTCAGGAACCTCTACAGAAGAAGAATAAACACGGCCTACGCTTCTTCCTATCAAGTCCGCTAAGATATAATCAAAAGTAGCTCTTTCTTGTGCCTATGTCCTTTTAACTCTTGAATAACTCTCGACAGCTCTGATTATCTCCCCAAGTGTCATATCCCAAAATCTTTCCTCAGTGATACCACAATCTAAGGCATCTGATAACCATTTATCTATCAGCTCACTATACAAGAAGGGGGAAGCATTACTTTCCCCCTATGTTAGTTTTTTTCGCTCTCTGCCTCTTTTGGAATCAAGCCAGACACTTTATAAACTTCCAGAACGACAGGCAAAAACTCAGTCATACTATTTCCATCTGCTAAGTAATCATCAAAAATATCATAAGCATCATTAACAGTGATACCGTGGTGATACTGCTATAGAGAAGCCCATAACACATTAACCAATACAGTAACTGTTGGAATGGTTTCACCATCACCGAAAATGCTCAGAGGATTGCAACCTAAACGTTGCTCCAATGCTACGGTATTTCTCGTATTCAATCTCAACTTATACGCCTTATTACCTGCTTCAAAATCTACATACATCATAATATAAAACCTCCATTTTTTATGATTTAGTTGGGGAAGGGAAAGGAGTTAAACCCTTCCCCAACCCCCAATTGGGTTATATCAAGCCCATTCCATTTCAGAATTGGGCTTAATAGATAAAGTGTAAGTCAGTGCGGCATTAACGCCCACACCATCCAACTTAACGGAACAAGTGCCATCAAAAGTGCAGCTCTCGCCGTCTGGTAAAGCTACCTTCCAAGTCTGGGAAGTAGTTAAACCATTCAAAGTGCTAAACTGGGCTTTCTCATACAGGAACTTGAAAGCTAAGCTATCGCCATAATTCTTGATACCGTCAGTATACATATGAGCGGCATCGGCTAGAGTGGTGATTTCGATAGCTTCAACATCTCCACCCAACTCTGGAATCTCCTACAGGTTAGTTAGTTCCTGAAATTCACCAGTAGAACCCTTATAAGATAAAGTAATACCCTTACTAATAACTGCCATAATATATTTACCTCCAATTAGTAATTTTCTAGGGCTAAGCCCTCATAACTCATTATCTTTTGAATCATCGTAGATTGATTGTCATAAAGCTCTCCACTTGATACTCTTTTGAATCCAAGAGGACGTAAAGCTTTATCAATCTCTAATGCGTATTTCTATAAATCCGCTATATCATTTCCCCATACCTTTACTTGATAGGTGATATAGCTATAGCCCAATGTATCGCCATTCATAGCGGCATAATTATTAAGCTCCATGTAACTGATACAAGGGGTTTCCGTTTTGCTTGTTAGTGCCATTTCATAATGAGTAGGTAATACTTTGTTTAAGGCACTAACTAACTATTTATGATAATCTATCATTCCTGTATTACCTCCCTCAAAATTCTTAAAATCTGTTGTCTATTCTCATTAAGTGCAGGACGCATATATGGAGATGGATGTTGTCCGGCAGTCCAAATCAATTCGCCTGTTTCTTCATCTTCATAAGCCCAGGGGACATCTTTACGCCCACCTTCTTCTGCATATAAGCCCGTGCCATACTCTACATAAGGGGCATACTCTAAAGGCGTATAAACCATACCTACACCATTAGATACCATGCTTGTGATAGAGTTTCTTAATTGTCCGTTTCCTTTTGGAGCTTTCTGTTTTGCGGAACGCTCCACCAACGCACACGCTTTAGCAAGAGCCTAATCAATCGTTTCCATATCCGCCATCTTTTCAAGCTTTTTCTAAAGCCCTTCCATTCCTTTTAACTGGATATCACTCATTAGCTAAAAATACCTGTGTCATTCTTCCAAGAGGATTGATATATAGGACTTTAAGACGCTCTTCTCCATATTGAATGATATAAGTATCATCGACTTTATCTCTAGTTAGCCCTACATAGCTACAGTTTTTATAGTTGATATTATCTTGAATGGATTGGCTGGAAATGTTGATAGCGATTTTAATAGTGCCTACTGGCTCTTTAGATACAGCAGGCTACCCGTAACCGTTATCGGCTCCAAGAGTGAAGTAGTTGTATGATTTCATTTGTGCGTTAATCATACTCACACCACCTTGATTTTACGTTTGCGGTTGAGAATAGATAGAATATCTGTGGGGTAGCCGTCTACATAGCTTTCACTAACGCCGCTGTAGGATTGACTAGTTAAACCTTCCGTATTGATACGGTTGAGCTTGATAATAGCGATTCTTAAAGCTATCATTTCAAGCTCATAATCAAGCTCTCTTCTACAGTAGCTTTCAATCTCTGCAATCGTCTATTTAGCTACTAAGCCAATCAAAGCGTCTGTATAGTTGCTTGCGGCATCCCCCAATAAAATCTTGATTTCTTCAATCATTTGAATACCCTCCAATCTTTAGGGTAGAGGGGCATTAAAGCCCCTCATAATTAGGCAGACTTAGTTAACTTGCAAATCTTAGTAGCATCAACTAAGGCTACAACGTAAGCGGTGCGAAGATATACAGTGTTAGTTCTGGTATTCTCGTCACGCTCCTGCTTAGCTTCAACATCCTTCTTCATAAATAACTTAACGGCTTCGGTAGTCATTACATAAGCGTTATCCTCCAAAGCGTTAGTAGCGATAACAGGGATACCGCAAACAGTACCAACCTATCCGTTATAGACTACTTCACCCTGTCTTGCGGCCTTATAATCCTCGTCCTTGCGTAAGTCTGCTTTCCAGGCGGCAGGGATAACTACAAACAACTTGCTTTCATCCTCTAGGCTCAGCTTAGCGATACCATCAACGATAGCATCATAGCCGAAAGTAGCGGCAGAGCTGGAAAGAGTAGCCTTTTCACACTCACCGTAGAAATCGGCAGTCATCTTATTAACCATCTTCTGGTTAGCACCCTTCAAGCTAAAATCAACAATGGTGTCATCCTTCATAAAATCTTCGTCCTGGTAAGCAAAACGCTGTTGATTCATCTTGACAGTGTAATCAGTGCCAACGTAAGCAATGCTGCCAGTAGTAGAGTTACCTTCACCAACGCCTACTTCCTCAACTTCGCCGCTGTAGGTGTAAGTGTTGATAGTTTTAGTCATTCCAGCCTCCTGAGCCAGAGAATTATCTACAGTCATCAAAGAACGTGCATTAACGGCAGTAGTCAATAAATCCTTTGCCTTTGCTTCGATGACTTTATTTTCATATACAGTATTAGCCATAATAAAATACCTCCAAAATATTAGTTAAATAATTTATTGAACAAATCTGGGTTTTTCATAGCCAAATCGTTCATTTCCGCAATACTCATTTTCTTTGCGGTTTCCTTTGTGATTTCCGCCGGATTGCTTCCGTTGCCTTTTGGAGCATTTCCGGCTAAACGCTTTTCTACTTCCGCTTTAACTGCGGCCTTAAAAAGCTTATCTAATTTATCGATATTAGCTTGTGAAGCTTCGATATCATCATTGATAGAAATGATATCGGCAAATTCGGCAGATAAGCCACGAGAAGAAAGAACGCTCTTTAATTCGCTCTTATTGCGTTCCGTATTCATCTGGGCTAGCATCTCTTCCAACTCGGCGATACGATTTTTGTCCTCTGCTCTTTCTCTCTCCGCTCCATCCAACTTAGATAGAGATAATTGCTTTTCATACTTTGCCTGTTGCTTTTTTAGAGCGGCGGTAACTCTCTTATCGCTCTCGCTCTACAGAAGAGCTAAAACCTCTTCCTGTGTATATGTCTTTACTTCTTCCTGTGTAGTAGTTTCTACACCATCATTAACAACGTTGTTATTCAATTCTTCCATAATAATTAACCTCCATAAGTTGCGGCATCATAACCGCCCCTTCAAAATATTAGTTGCTTCTTTAACGCCTAGCCCCTAAAAGGCATATAAAAAGCCTAACTACACTTGTTTGGTAGTTAGGCTTTTTGACATTTGATTATTCAGTTAGTAAATCTCTTTGCCTTCTGCGTATGCTTGTTTAGCTTCATTAAGGCTCATGTAATTGCCGCAATGTCCAACATTAGGAATATCTTCTTGGACAACATCGTTACACCACTTGCAAACCGGACAATCTTCAAAAGGTTC
>JAZQIN010000016.1:0-4857 GCA_045541155.1 Faecousia sp. | reverse complement strand
GTCATTCCGAGGGAGCGTAGCGACCGTGGGAATCCGTTTTCTCTACGGATTGCGAGGAGTACGGATTGCCACGGCCCTTCGGGCCTCGCAATGACATACCTTGACTGGAGTGCGGCGCTTAAGCCGCTAAACGATAATTTACAGTTCTATGGCGTACGAAAAAGGAGCTGCCGAGGCAGCTCCTTTTGATTATCGGTTGCTTCCGAGGAAGAACAGGGCCAGCGTACCCGGGCCAGAGTGAGATCCAATCACCGCACCGGTATAGCCAATGTAAATTTCCTGCACGTTCAGCTTCGCCTTTAGCTGTTCTGCCAGATATTGGGCATCCTCCAAACAATCGCCATGGCAGATGGTGATTCGCTGATTCTGACCGGGCAGGCCCAGCTGTACCATCTTATCCGCCAGGGCATCAATGGAGGCCTTCCGACCCCGAACCTTAGACACGCTGACCAGATGGCCTTCCTCGTCCACGTGCAGCACCGGCTTGATTTTCAGCATGGTGCCCACCAGAGCGGTTGCGGCGCTGATGCGTCCACCACGCTTGAGGAAGTTCAGGTCGTCCACTGTGAACCACTGGCACAGGCTTAGCTTATTGCTTTCCAGCCAAGCGGTCACTTCGTCCAAATCCATGCCGGCATCCCGCTTGTCGCAGGCGTACCAAACCAGCAGACCCTGACCCAGACTGGCGCAGAGGCTGTCCACCACATTGATTTTCCGGTGGGGGTATTTCTCCTTCAGCTCACTTGCGGCAATCACCGCAGACTGATAGGTGGTGCTCAGGCCGGAGGAAAACGCAATCACCAGTACATCCTTGCCTTCCGCCAGCACCGGCTCAATCACGCTGAACCAGCCCTCCGGATTTACAGCGGAGGTGGTGGCGTTCTCACCGGCACGCATGGCATCATATACTTCTTTAATTTCGTCGGTAACAGCATCGGGGCGCTCCGCACCACGGAACATCAGGCTCAGGGAAACGGCAGTCACATCCAGTTCCTTCAGCTTCTCAACGCTCAGGTCACAGCAGGAATCGGTAATGATTTTATATGTACTCATAATTATGCTCCTTATCAAAATAAGACTGGACACCCCACCGCCGGTGGGATATAATGCAGTCAAAGATTTCACATTTACCATACCGCAAAACCGGGGAAAAGTCACCCGTTTTCTGGGAGAAGCCCCCCTCTTTGCGGTAGAATTCCCATTCTACTGCTGGTAGAATGTCGTTTTTGGAGGTTTTTTATGGAAGATAAACGGTTAGCCAGCGGTCGCAGGGCCGGAATGGTGGGCATCGTGAGCAATCTTTTGCTGTTTGCCGGTAAGATGATTGCCGGTGTTCTGTCCGGCTCTGTGTCCATCACCGCTGACGCGTTGAACAATCTGTCCGATGCGTCCAGCTCGGTGGTGACGCTACTGGGCTTCAAGCTGGCGGAAAAGCCGGCGGATGAAGACCATCCCTACGGTCACGCCCGGTTTGAATACCTGTCGGCACTGGCGGTGGCGGTGATGATTCTGTTCATCGGCTTCGAGCTGGCGAAAAGCTCCATCTCCAAAATCATCCACCCTACCGCCATCTCCTTCACATGGATCACGGCGGCGATCCTATTGGGATCCATGGCGGTCAAGGGCTGGCTCAGCGTTTACAACCGGCGGCTTGGCAGAAAAATTGGCTCTGATACTCTGCTGGCCACCGCCGCTGACAGCCGCAACGACTGCATCGCCACTGCGGCGGTGCTGCTCAGCGGCATCGTGCAGTGGCTGACCGGCTGGATGATTGACGGATTTATGGGTCTGGCTGTCGCGGTATTTATTTTGTATAGCGGCATTGGTCTGGCCCGGGACACCATCAGTCCTCTGCTGGGCGAGGCTGCCGGGCCAGAGCTGCGTGAGCAGATTCTGGATCAGCTGCGCACCACGCCCAAGGTGCTGGGGTGGCATGATTTGATGGTCCACGACTATGGCCCCGGTCGTCGGTTCGCCAGTCTCCATGTGGAGATGGATGCCCGGGAAGACCCTCTGCACTGCCATGAGATCATCGATAATCTAGAACGGGAGTGCTTTGAGAGCCACGGCATCCATTTGGTGATTCATTACGATCCGGTGGTCACCGATGATCCGGAGCTGGACCGGGTAAAGACGATGGTCACCGGTGTGTTGGGGGCCATCGACAGCCGTCTGGCGATTCACGATTTTCGGATGGTGGTCTCTCCTGGGCATACGAACCTGATTTTTGATATGGCCCTTCCGGCGGATTTGACCGGACGGGAGAAGGAAATAAAGGACCGTCTGGATCAGATTCTGAACCAGACGGGCGATACGCTGTATTATACCGTCATCACCTTTGACCCCGAGGCTTTTAATCGGTAGGGCACGATTAGGTCTACCCTTGGCCCCCTCCCTTCGATGTTTTGACATTCCCTCAGTCCTAAATCAAAGATTTCTCACTCTTTCAAAGAATCGTTTTGCGCACTAAGCGCCGCACTGTAAACAACGTATGTCATTGCGAGGCCCGAAGGGCCGTGGCAATCCGTATTCCTTATGATACATAGAGAAAACGGATTCTTCGACTCGCTCCGCTCGCTCAGAATGACACGGTATTTTGTTTTTGCGGTAGTCGTGTAAACAATAATTTACCGCAGCATGGCACTTTTTTGACAGCCTGACGCTCAGCTCCCTCTTTGAGGGAGCTGAGGGGCTTTTTATAGGAACGGTTCATCCCTGTTTGGTGATGGTGACGCATTCGGTGGAGGGGTCGAAGGTAACGTAGTAGGTGCCCGGTTTCAGCCGGATATTGTGATGGTCATCGGTGTCATATTCCACCTCGGTATCCTCCGGCAGGAATTCCGTACCATACCACCAGCCATTCACATCGTCGTAGACCTTGAAAGCAAAATCGTGGCCCATGGTCAGAGTATAGGTCAGCAGACCGTCGGTGAGGGTCATGGCGTAGCGGTCGTCGTTGCTCCAGCCGTTGAAGTCGCCTCGGATATAGTGGGTGACCCGCTCCGGCCGCTCGTAGTTCAGGTATTGATCTGCGTTCTTCATGTAGCCCTCGAAGGCTGTCATTTTGGCATCGATGTAGTCATCGAAGGACATATTGCCCTGCTCATGGGCGGCGGAGGTTCGATTCAGGTCGAATCTTGCATCCCAGCCGTCCATATTTTTCAGATTACGGCTGGGGATGGCGTCGCCGCCGTAGAGGCCCTGTGCCCGTTGGAAGTAGGACTTGAAGGTGGCCTTGTCCAGCAGAGGGTTCTGGCTGACCCGGCGCAGTACCTCGGCGTACTGGGAAACATACCAGCCGCCCCGGACCACCGTCCGATAGAACAGGGGGATGTCCTGTTCCTCAGGGCCGTGCTGACCGCCCTCACGCAAATCGGAGAAGGGATTGTCGGTGGTCATGGCGTGACCGGAGGGATTGTAGTCCACGGTAACGCCCAGACAGCGGTCGTAGTCGTAGGGGATGATGACCGCTTTTCCGTTGTCTTGCCGGAAATAGAGGTAATAATTGTTGTAATTATTCCGCAAATCGTCGGGATTTCCCAAGAAATAGGACACTGCCGCATAGTTGATGAAATGCTCCACATCCACCAGCTCCCGGAATCGTTCTTCCGTGAGGTTGGGGCTGTTCAGCTCCCGGATGAGGGTTTTCAGGGCCTCATGCTGGGAGGATTTTTTATTGGTCTTCAGGTCGTAGCAGTAAAATTCGCCTTTGTCCTCATCCTCGATGCCGATGGAGTTGGCATTTTTGAAGGATGCGCCTTCCCATGTCCAGCCGCATTTATAAAGATCTCCGTCCAGGGCTTCCTGAGGCAGACGCTTCTCCAGAAACGGCTTGTCCACCGGCTCGTTGAGGGTGTATATGCCCATGTGGACATCGCTCCAGTCCAGACTGCACAGGTTCACCAATGGTGCCAGCACCCCTTCGGAGCGGTACAGCTCGTAGGCGTACAGCTCCCGGAGGTAGGTGGAATCCTTGCACTTGTTCCACCGCAGCTCCAGATTTTCCAGAGTGGCGAAGGTCCGATCCTTCCGGGCATCCCGTTCTACCTCGCTGGACCAGACCAGCGCCTCGGTGCCGTAGTGGTCCGGGTCATCGAAGGTCTCCTGAAAGTCCAGCTTGAAGTGGATGGCCTTGTAGATGCCCCCCTCCTCCTCTTTGTAAAAGCTGGTCCGGGAGGTATTGCCCTTCATCCGCACGCCCACATCGTGGATTTTGTAGGCGGTGCCGTTGATGGTGATAGTCACATCCGCACGGCGGTAAATCGGGGATTTTGACCCCATATCCCGGTATTTTTCGTAGTCTGCCTGCATTTTTTTTAGTTCGGTCTCGGGCATATCGATGTCGATTGTCACCCGGCTGTTCAGGTCGAAAAGCTGATCATAGAGAACCTGCTCGTCCATCGGCAGATCCTCCAGTCCCACATCCACCTTGTCATCCGGGGTGGGGACAGGCTCGGAGTAGGAGGGCTGAGGGGCCGTGGTGACTGGTGCAGTGGTGACCGGTGTGGTGGTGCTTTCGACCGGTTCCGTCTGAGTCGTACCCTCGGTGGAAGTTGGCTCCGTCGCAGACGGCTCCCCTCCTCCGCTGCAGCCGGTGAGCAGCAGTCCCATACATAGCAGCATCGCAAGTATTCTTTTCATGTGATCCCCTCCATCATCGTTATTTATCAATTATACCATTATATCGCACCCTTGTCCATAACACCGGAAAATTATTGTTTAGCGCACTAAGCACTGCACCGTATACAACGCTTGTCATTGCGAGGCCCGAAGGGCCGTGGCAATCCGTACTCCTCGTAATATGTAGAGAAAACGGATTCCCACGGTCGCTACGCTCCCTCGGAATGACACGGTATT
>JAZQIN010000015.1:0-3612 GCA_045541155.1 Faecousia sp. | reverse complement strand
GTGCGCACACTGGGCGGAGAGGGTGTCCTATCATTGTTTTGACACCCTCTCAGTCAAAAATCAAAGATTTTTGCCAGCTCTCCCAGAGGGAGAGCCAAGTTTGGTGCGGAGCAATCTTACACCGCTAAACAATAATTTATTTGTGTTCCTCCATTATACCCAACTCTTTGAAAAAAGCAAGGCATTTTGCCTGAAAGGTTTCTAAATCCCCATCATTTACCAGCACATGGTGGCATTTTTGCCGAAACCAGTCGTCGCTGTGCTGGGCGGCGATGCGGCTTTGGGCGTATTCTTCGCCAATGCCCTCCCGGGCCATCAGCCGCCGGATTCGATTCTCCAAAGGAGCAGTGACTGCTACGGTCACATCGCATAGCTCCGCCAATCCTCCCTCGAACAGCCCAATGGCATCGATGGCGGCAAAAGGCGCATTTCCCAAGCGGCACAGCACCTCCGCCTTCACGGCGGTGTGGGTGATGCGGTTTAGATCCGCCAAGGCGGCTTCGTCCGCAAAGACAATGGCACCCAGCTTTTTGCGCTGGAGTACCCCGTTCACTACTGTGCCGGGAAATCGATTCTCGATAGCGTTGGTCAGTTCGGCGCTGCTGGAAAGAAGCTCGTGGTAGATTTTGTCGCAATCCAGTACCAGCGCCCCCAGCTTTTTCAACTCATGGAGCAGGGTGGATTTGCCGCTGCCGGTGCCGCCGGTGATGCCGATAATCATAGTTCTTCCTCCGCATCGATGATGTGGAAGGCGGCGGCCTTTTTCAATCGATTTTGTACTGCGTAGGCCACGCCACCGCCGGTGGGGCAACGGGCATAGACCTGATGGATGGTGGGGTCGTCCAGCTCCCGAAGGGCAGCGAACAGTCCGGCGGAGAGGGTATTCACGTCCGCCTCCTGCCCGTAGGACAGGGGCGCGCAGCCGGCATAAAGGGACAGCTCTTCCTCAAAGCACAGCACCCGATCGCCATCCTCAAAATGGTTGCGGATATAGGCGGCAGCCTTTTCACGGCTACCGGATACAATCACCACTGGCTCCTGTGGGGCATAGTGACGATATTTCATGCCCGGGGCTTTGACAACTTCGTCCTTGTCAACTTGGGCGGTGACAGCCTTGTCCACCACCAGATCTCCCAGCACGGTAATCAGCTCCTCCGGACCGATTCCGCCGGGACGAAGCAGTCGAGGGCGTTCTTCGGTCAAATCCACAATGGTGGATTCCACGCCCACACGGCAGGCACCGCCGTCCACAATGGCATCAATCTTGCCGTCGTGATCGTGGAGGACGTGTTGAGCGGTGGTGGTGGAGGGCTTGCCGGAGATGTTGGCGCTGGGGGCGGCGATGGGGACACCTGCCAGCCGGATGATTTCCCGTGCCGCATCGTGGTCGGGGCAGCGGACTGCCACGGTAGATAGACCGCCGGTGGTGCGTTTCGGCACACACTCCTTTGCAGGCAGCACCATGGTCAGAGGGCCGGGCCAGAAGGCCTCCGCCAAATCATAGGCTTTTTGAGGGATGTGATGGCAAAACAGCTCAATCTGCTCCGGGCCACAAATGTGGAGAATCAGAGGATTGTCCTGAGGACGGCCCTTGGCCTCGAAAATTTTCGCAACGGCGTTTTCGTCCAAGCCGTTAGCACCCAGACCGTAGACTGTTTCCGTGGGAATCGCCACCAGTCCGCCGTTTTTGATGATATCCGCCGCAATCTGGGCGGTCTCCGGTGAATCGGCGGATAGATATTTCGTTTGCACAAAAACACCTCCTTGAGTATGAGAGCATAAATTATTGTTTACCGGCGTACCGCCGGAATGCAGAATGCAGAATGCTGAATGCAAAATGATTGTATTTCCTTCGGAAATGATTGAAATTATCGGCGTAGCCGATACTATTCATTCTGCATTATGCATTATGAATTCTGCATTGCAGCGCGTATGCGCTGCTAAGCTAAACAATAATTTTGCATTGCAATGGGGCTATTCATAAAATATTTACCACTTCTGTCAGATTTCCTCTTGATTTTTCGCTCAGGTTGCGTTATGATATGTTAGCACTCAGGAGAAAAGAGTGCTAAACTCATAGATAAATGCAGGCCATACCTGCGGTCTAACATAATAGGAGGAATACCAATGAAGCTGAAACCTATGGCAGATAACGTGCTGCTGAAGCAGCATGAGGCCGCCGAGACCACTGTGTCCGGCATCATCCTTGCCACCACCAACAAAGAAAAGCCCGCCATTTACGAGGTCGTTTCCGTGGGCCCCGGCACCAAGGACGTGACCATGACCGTCGCTGTGGGCGATAAGGTGGTCGTGGGCAAGTACAACGGCACCGACATCACCCTGGACAAGGTAGACTACAAGTTCGTCAAGCAGGATGATATCCTGGCTGTCGTCACCGACTAAGGAGGTTACACAATGGCTAAAATGATCGTTTACGGCGAGGAAGCTCGCAAGAAGCTGCAGTCCGGCATCGACCAGCTGGCGGATACCGTCAAGGTCACCCTTGGCCCCAAGGGCAGAAATGTGGTTCTGGGCAAGAAGTACGGCGCACCCTTGATCACCAACGACGGCGTGACCATCGCCAAGGAGGTGGAGCTGGAGGACGCTTTCGAGAACATGGGCGCTCAGCTGATTCGTGAGGTCGCCACCAAGACCAACGATGTTGCCGGCGACGGCACCACCACCGCTACCGTGCTGGCACAGGCCATCACCCGTGAGGGTCTGAAGAACCTCAGCGCCGGTGCCAACCCCATGGTCATGCGCAAGGGCATCGAGAAGGCCGTGGAGGCCGCTGTGGGTGCCATCAAGGAGCATAGCGTTCCCGTTTCCGATTCCGCATCCATCGCCCGTGTGGGTGCTGTGTCCTCCGGTGACGATTCCATCGGCGCACTGATCGCCGAGGCTATGGAGAAGGTGGGCACCGAGGGTGTCATCACCATCGAGGAGTCCAAGACCGCCGAGACCGGTCTGGAGGTAGTCGAGGGTATGCAGTTCGACCGGGGCTACATCTCCCCCTACATGGTCACCGACACCGACAAGATGGAGGCCGTTCTGGACGATGCCTACATCCTGATCACCGACAAGAAGATTGCCTCCATTCAGGAGATCCTGCCCATTCTGGAGCCCATCGTCAAGGCCGGCAAGAAGATGATGATCATTGCCGAGGACGTGGAGGGCGATGCCCTGGCCACCCTGCTGGTGAACCGTCTGCGGGGCAACTTCAACTGCGTCTGCGTCAAGGCTCCCGGCTTCGGCGACCGCCGCAAGGAGATGCTGCAGGATATCGCCGTCCTGACCGGCGGCACCGTGATCTCCAGCCAGCTGAACATGGAGCTGACCGAGACCCAGCTGACCGATCTGGGCCGCTGCCGTCAGATCGTGGTCACCAAGGACACCACCACCATCGTCGACGGTGCCGGCGATCCTGCCGATATCGCGGGCCGCGCCCAGACCATCCGGGCCTCCATCGCCACCACCACCTCCGACTACGACCGTGAGAAGCTGCAGGAGCGTCTGGCGAAGCTCAGCGGCGGTGTGGCCGTGATCAAGGTGGGCGCTCAGACCGAGGTGGCCATGAAAAGTCGGAGGCCAAGCGGTCTTAGGAAGACAACC
>JAZQIN010000014.1:0-5226 GCA_045541155.1 Faecousia sp. | reverse complement strand
GCCCAGGAATTTTGCTTCAAATTATGTGGTAAAAACCGCAGGAATACTGGATGTATTTCAAGGTTTTTATAAGCATAAGTTGGAGCAAAAGAACGGGCACTTCGCCGAAAGGGAGTTTTTAGAGGTGCCCGATAATTTATCGCAGAAAGTACAGTCTAATCCCCATGGAGCCGGTTGGTTCCATGGGGAATTATTATGCGACCTAGCAAATTGCACAAAAAAATTAATAAATAATTAGCATACATGCTAATTTCCAAAACAGATAATTCGGTTTATAATGTATTCTGGTTATGTCATATACATACCCAAAAAAAGCAAGGAGGAAATACTATGAAATCTACCAACAAGCGTTTGGTCAGCATTCTGCTGGTTCTGGCAATGGCTCTGGCAATGCTGCCCATGACAGTTATTGCTGCCAATGGTGACTACACCGTTGCTGGCTCTGAGGGACTGTGCGGTGTGAATTGGGATCCCTCGAAGAACCCCATGACCGACAACGGCGATGGCACTTTCACCATCACCTTCGCTGATGTGGCTGCCGGTACCTATGAGTTCAAGGTCACCGATGGCACCTGGAATAACAGCTGGGGCAACAATGGCGATAACTATCGGTTTGAACTGACCGGCACAAGTGATGTGACCATTCACTTCAATGTCTTTACCGGGGCAATTACCGTCGAAGCTGCCAGCTTGAAAAAATCTGACTACTATGTCGCTGGCTCTGAGGAGCTGTGCGATGTGGAGTGGGATCCCGGCTATGAAGACAACAAGATGACCTACAATGAGGAGACCGGCCTGTACGAAATCGTCTTCGATGTTTGGTATGCCGGTACCTACGAGTACAAGGTCACCACCGGCTCCTGGAATACTCCCTCCTACGGCTACGGTGGGGGCAACTACTCCGTCGTGGTGAAGAACCCCGGCGAGGTCACCATCACCTTCAACGCTGAGACCACCGAGGTCACCTGTGATGTGTACGAGTTCGGCGAGGCCGAGGTGAAGGTCCAGCTGAACGCTGACGCTTCCGCTGACGATGCCACCGTGGATCTGCGTATGATTACCTCCGTTGAGACCCTGGATTATGCCAACGTCGAGTTCCGGATTACCATCAACGGCGAGACCGCCTTCGTCGACTGTGAGGTCGTCTATGAGGCCATCAACGCCAACGGCGCCAGCCTGACCTGCCGTGACATCTTCGGCTACGAGGGCTATCTGGTCACCTACACTATGACTGATATCCCCGCCGAGTACTATGATACTGACATCCAGATTTGTGCTGTGTTCGTTGGGCTGGATGGCTTCGAGCTCGGCACCAATTACCGTACCATCGTCCTGTCCGACATTCTGGACTGATTCTTACAAGGAGGATAGATGTATATGAAGACTCTCTACGAGCGTGCTGAAATGGAAGTTGTTCTCTTCGAGAATGAGGACGTTATCGCTACCAGTTCTTCGAATCTGGAAGATTTGGTTAACCCCTCTGACAACTTCAACGGTGGCGCACTCTACTAATCCATAATGCGACAGGCACCGCTTTTGCGGTGCCTGTTTTGTTTTTTAGAGGTGCCCGGATGATTTCGGTTGACAAATTGGCATTTTTCGAATAAAATAGGGATATCCTGCATGACTGACGGATAAACGCGGAATACGCGGTGGAGTGTGGGAGTTGTAATGCCGACCGTCTGGGCGATTCAGTCACCGCTGGATCGCCCTTTTTGTTTTCGTAAAATCGTAAATTATTGTTTAGCGAAGTAACGCACAATCCCTTGCCTCTCCCTCCGGGAGAGGTGCCCCAGTGCGCACACTGGGGCGGAGAGGGTAAATAAAGCGCCGAAACCCTCTCAGTCACCGCCTTCGGCGGTGCCAGCTCTCCCAGAGGGAGAGCCAAGGCGGCTTCGCCGCTAGTGCGCTAAACGATAATTTACCTGTATAACAGGAGGTTCGTATGAAAAAAATCAAAAGCCTTTCCGAAAGCCAATTCATGAAGCTGTTCTTTGGCTTCATCACGCTGGCGTTCCTTGTGGCGGCGGTGTGTATGCCCGACCGGAAGCAGATGTTCTCCGGCCTGTGGCAAATCATCTCCCACCCCAGCAAGATTTCCACCAACTACTTTGCCTTGGGCGGCTACAGTGCCACCTTCCTCAACATAGCATTGGTCTGCGCCATCGCATTGGGGCTATACTGCCTGCCCGGAGCGGTCATCAATGCCGGCTCTACCTTGGCCTTCCTGCTCACCGCGGGCTTTGCCTCCTGGGGCATCAACGTGCTGAATGTCTGGCCCACCTTCCTTGGTGTGGTGCTCTACTGCCTGATTAAGAAAGAATCCCTACCGGCTCACGCCAACACCATGCTCTTCTCCACCGGCATTGCTCCCCTGATTACGGAGCTGTTGGTCCGTTATCCCGGCACTGAGGTGGGCTTCACCCTGACCGGTGCCCTTCTGGCAATCGGCGTGGGTCTGGTGATTGGCTTCTTCCTGCCTGCCGGTCTGGCCTTCTCCCCGAAGGTCCACAAGGGCATGGACCTCTATTCCGCCGCTCTGCCCATCGGCATGACCGCCTTCTTCCTGCAGGCGATTCTGTATAAGACCATGGGCGTGGCGCTACCGACGGTGGATGCGGCCCAGCTGCAGGTGGCATCCCGGATGACCGTGAACATCTTCTGCTGCACGGTGTTCGGTCTGTGCGTGGTGGCGGCCTACCTCCTGGGCTGTAAGCCCAAGGACTACTGGAAGCTGCTGAAAGATCCGGCTCTCGTGACCAATTTCTCCACTACCTACGGCAACGCCACCTTCCTGATGAACGTGGGCATCTACGGTCTGTTCATTCTGGCCTACTACAACCTGATTGGTGCCAATTTCAATGGCGTTACCTTCGGCATCATCTTCTGTATGCTGGCCTGCTGCAACTCCGGCTCCCATCCGGGTAACGTCTGGCCCATCATGGCTGGCTACGTGGTCTCCAGCTTCGTATTCGGCTGGCTGTCCAGCCTCGCCGGCGGCACCTTCGCCGGTGGCATCAACGCCCAGGCTATCATGGTCGGTCTGTGCTACGCCAACGGCCTGAGCCCCATCTCCGACAAGTACGGCTGGCGGTACGGATTCCTGGCAGCGGTGATGCACTATGTGCTGGTCACCTCCGTGCCCGCACTCCACGGCGGCTACTGCCTGTACAACGGCGGCTTCACTGCCGCGCTGATTTGCCTGATCCTTGTGCCCCAGCTGGAGCGATTCTTCCGCACCAAGGAGGAGCGCAAGCTGATTGCGAAATAAATAAAAAAAGCGCCGCTCTGTCCGAATGGACAGAGCGGCATTTCGTTTATGGGAATTGGAATTGAGGGAGGCGGTTACTGCCGGAGTCGGATTCCGGTGCCTCCTGAATGGCGGATTGGACCTGTTCGCCCACCTCCGCCGTAATCTCAAGAGTCTGACCGGCACGATAGACCGTCAGTACCAGCTTGGTTCCTACCTCACTGGCACCCACCGCATCCACCAAATCCGCACCGCAAGTAATCTCCACATCACCAATTTTGGTGACAATGTCGCCCTTGCGCAGACCGGCCTTTTGGGCAGGGCTGTCCTCGTTGACCCCCTGAATCGCCGCACCGGCCGGCAGTCCGTAGAGCAGATAGTCCTCTCCAACGTCCGAAACCGTCACGCCCAGATAGGGCTTGGAGATATACCCCTTTTCGATGATGCTCTCCACGATGGGCCGGACGGTGTTCAGAGGAATGGCGAAGCCGATGTTATCAATGGAGGCTTCGCCGCCGGAGCTGGAATACTTGGCGTTGGTCACGCCAATAACCTCACCATACATATTAAACAGCGCACCGCCGGAGTTGCCGGAGTTGATGGCGCAGTCGGTCTGCAAAAGATCCATGGTCACACCGTTGGAGAAGGTGACCTCCCGGTCCTTGGCGCTGACCGTACCGGCAGTGAGGGAAAAGGTCAGCTCGCCCAGTGGATTGCCGATGGCAATCACATCGTCGCCCACGTTGAGATTGTCGGAGTCTCCCAATACCACCGGTGCCAAATCCTCCGCCTCAATCTTCAGCACGGCGATGTCGTTGCTCTCGTCGTAGCCAATCAGCTGCGCATCATAGTCGGTGCCGTCGAACATGGTGACGGTGATGCTGTCCGAATCTTCAATCACATGGTGGTTGGTCAGGATATAGCCGTCCTTGCTGATGATGAATCCGGAGCCGGAGGCAGCGGAGGTGGACTGGAAGCCCCAGTAGTTGGTGGTGATGGAGGTGGTGATGCCCACAGTGGAATTGACGTTGGCAGCATAGACCTCCGCAGCGGTGAGCAGTCGGTCGGTGTCGATTTGGGTGATGTCAATGACGGTGTTCTCCCGGTTGCCTTGAAGGATGGTGGTGTGGTCTGAATCGTCCTTCTCGTTTTTGACGATGCTGACCTCCGTTTCCGGCTCCTCCTGCAGCAGCAGGATCAGTCCGGCACCCAGCACGCCGCCCAGCAGCGAGCAGCACAGGGCAATCACCACCATCAGCAACCCGGTGCGCTTTTTCCGGGGTGCCGGAGCCGGGGGGGTGGGGGAGTATTCGTAGCTTTCAAATTCGTTCATAGTCGTTCTCTCCTTCTGGGATATCAGTAGCCTACCACATATTCCTTAACATTTTCTGAACAAAGATGTAAAGGAATTGTGAACAATCATGTCAGGCTGTCCGCACTGAAGCTTCCCGGCAGGAGCTGACCAAGGGTGCAGGTCTGGGTCTGGCCCTCGGGACCGACGATATAGACAATGAAATCGTCGTTGCAGAATTCCCGCATCACCTGACGGCATACGCCGCAGGGAGGGCAGAAATCCCGGATTTGACCGCCCAGACCGCCGCAGATGGCGATGGCGGTGAAATTCCGGTGTCCGTCGTAGACGGCTTTGAAGAAAGCGGTGCGTTCGGCGCAGTTGGTAGCGCCGTAGGAGGCGTTTTCGATGTTGCAGCCGGTGTAGACCGTGCCATCGGCGCACAGCAGCGCCGCTCCAACGTGAAAACCGGAGTAGGGGGCATAGGCATGGCCCATGGCCTCCATTGCTTGCTGAATCAGATTTTCCATATATGCTCCTTGTGTTGTAAATTATTGTTTAGCGCACTAAGCACTGCACCGTATACAACGCTTGTCATTGCGAGGCCCGAAGGGCCGTGGCAATCCGTACTCCTCGTAATATGTAGAGAAAACGGATTCCCACGGTCGCTACGCTCCCTCGGAAT
>JAZQIN010000013.1:0-2787 GCA_045541155.1 Faecousia sp. | reverse complement strand
CCAAACTTGGCTCTCCCTCTGGGAGAGCTGGCAAAAATCTTTGATTTTTGACTGAGAGGGTGTCAAAACAATGATAGGACACCCTCTCCGCCCAGTGTGCGCACTGGGCACCTCTCCCAGAGGGAGAGGCAAGGGGTGCAGTGCTTAGTGCGCTAAACAATAATTTACCACACAATAAATATATAAGGAGAGCTACCATGGATTACGCAAAAGAGTCCCTGCGTTTGCATAATGAGTGGAAGGGCAAGATTGAGGTGGTCGCCACCGTGCCCGTCGCCACCAAGGAAGATTTGTCCCTGGCCTATACCCCCGGCGTGGCACAGCCCTGTTTGGAGATTCAGAAGGACGTGCAGAAGTCCTATGACCTGACCCGCCGTCACAATATCTGCGCCGTTGTCACCGACGGCACTGCCGTTCTGGGTCTGGGCGACATCGGCCCCGAGGCCGGTATGCCCGTCATGGAGGGCAAGTGCGTCCTGTTCAAGGCCTTCGGCGATGTGGATGCGTTCCCTCTGTGCGTCAAGTCCAAGGACGTGGACGAGATCGTCAACACCATCTACATGATTTCCGGCTCCTTCGGCGGCGTGAATCTGGAGGATATCTCCGCACCCCGTTGCTTTGAAATCGAGCGGAAACTGAAGGAAAAGTGCGACATTCCGATTTTCCACGACGATCAGCACGGCACTGCCATCGTCACGTTGGCTGGCCTGATCAATGCCCTGAAGGTGGTCGGAAAGAAGAAGGAGGACGTGAAGATCGTCACCTCCGGTGCCGGTGCCGCCGCTATTTCCATCGTCCGGCTGCTGCTGTCTGCCGGCTTCAAGAACGTCATCATGACCGACCGCACCGGTGCCATCTACGCCGGCCGTGAAAAGCTGAACTGGATCAAGGAGGAGATGGCGCAGGTCACCAATCTGGATAAGGTCTCCGGCTCTTTGGCGGACGTGATCGTGGGCGCTGACGTGTTCATCGGCGTGTCCGCTCCCGGCACCCTGACCACCGAGATGGTCCAGACCATGAACAAGGATGCCATCGTCTTTGCCTGCGCCAACCCCACCCCCGAGATTTTCCCCGAGGATGCCAAGGCTGGCGGTGCCCGTGTGATTTCCACCGGCCGTTCCGACTACCCCAATCAGGTCAACAACGTGCTGGCCTTCCCCGGCATTTTCCGTGGCACCTTTGATGTCCGTGCCAGCGACATCAACGAGGAGATGAAGATGGCCGCCGCTATGGCGATTGCCGGCCTGATCTCCGACGAGGAGCTGAACGAGGACTACATCATTCCTGCTGCCTTCGACCCCAGAGTGGGTCCGGCCGTTGCCAAGGCTGTCGCCGAGGCCGCCAAGGCTACCGGCGTCGCTCGAATCTGACACATAAAATCAATGGGGCTGTCTCACCTTTCTTAGTGAGACAGCCACAATGTTTATTTTTCCACTGCCATCAGCTTATCGATTCGACGCTGGTGGCGAGGCTCCCCAGAGAAGGGAGTCTCCAGCCAGGTGTCCGCAATCTGCAGGGCCAGCATCTGCCCTACCACACCGGCACCGATGGCCATCATATTGGTATCGTTGTGTTCCCGGGTCAGCCGGGCGGTCATCAGGTCGCTGAGCAGCGCACAGCGGATGCCCTTGACCTTGTTGGCGGTGATGGACACGCCGATGCCGGTGGTGCAAAGGACGATGCCTTTGTCGCATTCGCCGCTGGCTACCGCCCGAGCCGCCGCCTCGGCGAACTCCGGATAGTCGCAGGAATCGGCGGTGTAGGTGCCGCAGTCCTTGACCTCGTAGCCCTTCTTCAGCAGGTGCGCCACCATGGCGTTTTTCAGCTCCAGCGCACCGTGGTCGCATCCGATGGAAATTTTCATTGCTTTATCCTCCTATATCACATACCCACCGTTCACGCTGAGAACGTGACCGGTGATAAATTCCGAATCTGCCAGACAGGCTATGGCCTTTGCCACATCTTCTGGTGTGCCGTTTCGACCCACAGGGGTCTCCTGGGCCATCTCCTGCAAAATCTGAGGCTCCACATCGGCGCACATATCCGTCAAAATCACCCCGGGAGCCACGCAGTTGACCCGAATCCCAGAGGGACCCAGCTCCTTAGCCAGCGCCTTGGTCAGAGCAATCACTGCCCCCTTGGTGGCGGAGTAGGCCGCCTCACAGGAGGCTCCGACCTGTCCCCACATGGACGACACTGTGATGATACAACCCTGTTGCTTTTTCAGAAAGCCGGACATGGCGGCGTTGACGCAGTGATAGATTCCCTTGACGTTCACATCGAACAGCCGGTCCCAGTCCGTCTCCGGCATCATGCTCAGCAGACCGGTGTGGCAGATTCCGGCGTTGCAAATCAGAATGTCCACATCACCGATTTGGGCGAACGCTTCCCGGACGGCCTGTCCGTCCGCCACGTCACAGCAAATGGCTCTGGCACCGGTGCGTTGGGCCACGGACTGCGCCGCTTCGTGATTTTTTTCATAAAGGAACCAGACGTTGTCCCCTCGACGGGCAAACAGTTCCACCGCCGCAGCCCCAATTCCTCGGGACCCGCCGGTAATCAGTATGGTAGACATAGCATCCCTCCCAACGGTGGATAGAACTATAAATTATCGTTTAGCGTAGCAAGCACCGCACTCCAGTCAACGTATGTCATTGCGAGGCCCGAAGGGCCGTGGCAATCCGTACTCCTCGCAATCCGTAGAGAAAACGGATTCCCACGGTCGCTACGCTCCCTCGGAATGACATGGTATTTTGTTTTTGCGGTAGTCGCATAAACAATAATTTA
>JAZQIN010000012.1:0-1531 GCA_045541155.1 Faecousia sp. | reverse complement strand
GTCGGCGCAAGTGTGGACATGAATAATTTACAATCCCCATTGAAATAAAAATTATCGTTTTGCGAAGTAACGCATAATCCCTTGCCTCTCCCTCTGGGAGAGTTGCCCCAGTGCGCACACTGGGGCGGAGAGGGTATATAAAGCGCCGAAACCCTCTCAGTCACCGCCTTCGGCGGTGCCAGCTCTCCCAGAGGGAGAGCCAAGGCGGCTTCGCCGCTAGTGCGCTAAACAATAATTTAGCAGTTTTTACATTTGCCGGCACTTGAAAAACGAGCCAAACGATGGTATTATTTTAAGTTGAGATAGTATTATCGGGAGAGTATCGATATGAGCAACAAAACCACCGTTATTTCTGAAGAACTGCTACGTCGGCAGTTCGACTTTTGCGATAAAATTGCCGCCTATTGGCGTGACCATGCAATGGTCCCCAAGGCTTATGTGGAGACCTACGGCTGCCAGCAGAACGAGGCGGATTCCGAGAAAATCCGGGGCTACCTGACCCAGAGCGGCTATGCCATTGCCCAGGAAGCCGAGGGGGCTGATGTGGTAGTGATGAACACCTGCGCCATTCGGGAACACGCAGAGCAGCGTGTCTTCGGCAATCTGGGTGCGCTGGTCCACACCAAGCGTCGTCACCCCGGACAGAAAATCTTCCTCTGCGGCTGCATGGCCGGTGAGGAAATCGTTTCCCAGCGAATCAAAAACAGCTACCACCATGTGGATGGCGTGTTCTCCACCCACCATCTGTGGCAGTTCCCCGAAATATTATATAATGTATTGTCCAAGGGAAAACGGCAGTTCTACGTTGCCGACGAGGCCGGCTCTATCGCCGAGGGCATTCCGCAGGTACGTGACAATAAGCTGAAAGCTTGGGTATCCATCATGTACGGCTGCAACAATTTCTGTACGTATTGCATCGTGCCCTATGTGCGGGGTCGGGAACGGAGCCGTCAGCCGGAAGATATCCTGACCGAATGCAAAGCGCTGATTGGGAACGGTTGCAAGGAAATCACCCTGTTGGGTCAGAACGTCAACTCCTATGGCAAGGATTTGGCGCAGGATATCGACTTTTCCGACCTACTGGCACAAATTGCGCAACTGGATGGAGATTTCCTAATTCGGTTCATGACCAGCCATCCTAGAGATGCAGGCAAGAAGCTGTTCGACACCATGGCAAAATACGACAAGATTGCAAAGCAGCTCCACCTGCCCTTCCAGTCCGGCTCGTCCAGAGTGCTGAAAGCTATGAACCGGCACTACGACCGGGAAAAATATCTGGCAGCGGTGGCCTACGCCAAGTCTGTCATGCCGGATTTGGTGCTAACCTCTGATGTAATCGTGGGTTTCCCCGGCGAAACTGCCGAAGAATTCGAGGAAACGATGACCCTGATTGAGCAGGTGCGCTATGATGCCCTGTTCACCTTCATCTTCTCCCCTCGGCACGGTACACCGGCGGCCTCCATGGACGACCCTACCCCCAAGGAGGAGAAAAATCGCCGGTTCGACCGGCTTTGCGCCCAAGTCGGAGGCC
>JAZQIN010000011.1:0-19690 GCA_045541155.1 Faecousia sp. | reverse complement strand
ACTAGCGGCGAAGCCGCCTTGGCTCTCCCTCTGGGAGAGCTGGCACCGCCGAAGGCGGTGACTGAGAGGGTTTCGGCGCTTTATATACCCTCTCCGCCCCAGTGTGCGCACTGGGGCACCTCTCCCAGAGGGAGAGGCAAGGGGTGTGGCGCTTAGTACGCTAAACGATAATTGGCAGTTCTTTGACACGCTGGGACATGTGGCATAGAAATATGCCACATGTCCATGGTTTATTTTGAGGCCTTTTGGTCGCAGTAGACGCAGCGATAGACCTGATTCTTGGGGTCTGTCAGCTTAAATTCGTGGGTCAGCTCCTGCTCAACAGAGGTGATGCACCGGGGATTTTTGCATTTCAGTACGCCAAAGACCTTCTCCGGCAGGCTCAACTTCCGCCGTTCGGAAACCTGACCGTCCCGAATGATGTTGACGGTGATATCCGGATCGATGTAGCCCAGTACGTTAAAGTCGATGTCCAGTACCTGACCGATTTTGATGATGTCCTTGCGGCCCATCTTTGGGCTTTCCGCCCGTTCAATCATAGCTACGGTGCAGTTCAGCTTGCTCAGCTCCAGCACACGATAGATTTCAGCACCACGACCGGCGGTGATGTGGTCGAGAACGATGCCGTCCTTGATTTGTCCGATAATCATACCTTCACCTCCAGCAGCTTCAGAATCAGTGCGGCACGCATATATTTGCCGTTGCGCACCTGATCGAAATAGCAGGCTCTGGGGTCATCGTCCACCTTCACGCTGATTTCGTTGACACGGGGCAGGGGATGCATGATGGTCAAATCCGCCTTTGCAGGTACAAGCTTTTCGGGGGTCAGAATGTAGGTGTCACGCAGCCGGATGTAGTCTGCCTCGTTGAAGAACCGCTCTCCTTGGACACGGGTCATGTACAGCACATCCAGCTCGGGCATGACCTCCTCCATGGTGGCTACTTCTTTATACTCGATGCCGTGGGGCTCCAGCTCGTCCTGAATCACATAGCGAGGAATCCGCAGCTCTTCGGGGGAGATGAACACAAACTTAACGCCGGGGTAACGGGCCATGGCACCAACCAAACTGTGGACGGTGCGACCAAATTTCAGGTCGCCGCACATACCGATGGTCAGGTTTTCGAAGGTGTGTTTTTTCCGCCAAATGGTCAACAAATCCGCCAGTGTCTGGGTGGGATGGTTGTGTCCGCCGTCACCAGCGTTGATGACCGGCACACCGGCCTTGCGAGCGGCGACCACCGGCGCACCCTCCTTGGGGTGGCGCATGGCGATGATATCGGCGTAGCAGCCAACCACACGGGTGGTGTCGGCCACGCTCTCGCCCTTGGCGGCAGAGGAGGAAGAAGCCTCGCTGAAGCCCAGTACGCTACCGCCCAGCTCCAGCATGGCAGCTTCGAAGCTCAGACGGGTACGGGTGGAGGGCTCAAAAAACAGAGTTGCCAGCTTTTTGCCCTTGCAGGCTTCGGCATATTTTGCAGGATTCGCAATGATGTCCTCGGCGGTGGCAATCAGCTCATCCAGTTCCTCCAAGGACAAATCGGTGATATTCAGCAGACTTCTCATGCCTTCGCTCCATTCACAGCCAGATAGTTCTTGATTCTGGTGACGTTTTCGGCGTTGGCAGGGTCTTCTTCTAGATATTCGATGATGTCGTAGACATCCACCACGGAGTAAACGGGGAAGCCAAACTCCTCCTCGACCTCCTGCATAGCGCCCTTTTCGCCCTTGCCCTTTTCCTTGCGGTCAACCATGACGAAGGTGGCGGCCACCTTCACGCCCTCCAGACCGCTGAGGATCGCCATGCTTTCACGGATGGCGGTTCCGGCAGTGATAACATGTTCCACGATGACCACTTCTTCACCGGCCTGCGGCACATAACCCACGAACACGCCGCCTTCACCGTGATCTTTCACTTCTTTGCGGTTGAAGAAGAAGGGAACGTCCAGACCATTCTTGCTTAGAGCAACAGCGGCGGAAACGGCGATGGAGATGCCCTTGTAGGCAGGGCCATAAAGGACGGTTTTCTTGTTACCGACCTTCTCAAAATAGGCCTTGGCGTAAAACTCGCCCAGCTTGGCGATTTCGTCGCCGGTCTTAATCATACCGGCGTTGATGAAATAGGGAATCTTTCGACCGGATTTTGCGGTGAAATCACCGAATTTCAGCACGCCTGCGCTCTGCAGGAACTGGATAAATTCTCTCTTATAGCTTTCCATGGTTAGCCTCCTTAATCGCAGAATTCTGCCACGCAGCGCTCGTAAGCGGCTACGGGGTCAGCAGCGGCGGTGATGGGACGGCCCACCACGATGTAGTCAGAACCAATCTCCTTGGCCTGAGCGGGAGTCATGACACGCTTCTGGTCGCCGATATCGCCGTCGGCGAAACGGACACCGGGGGTGATGGTCAGGAAATTCTCACCGCAGCGGTCGTGAACCTTGCCAGCCTCCAGAGGAGAGCAGACGATACCATCCAGACCGGCATTCTTGGCAGTTTCCGCGTAGTGCATGACCACCTGATCCATAGGCTCCTTGATGAGGATATCACGCTCCAGAGCATCCTGATCGGTGGAGGTCAGCTGAGTCACAGCAATCAGCAAGGGACGGGTGCCATCTTCACGGGTCAGACCCTCCAGCGCACCCTTCATCATGGCGGTGGTGCCGGCGGCGTGGAGGTTGGTGATATCCACATCCAGATTTCGCAGGACCGCCATGGCCTTCTTGACGGTGTTGGGGATATCGTGGAGCTTCAGGTCCAGAAAAATCTTGTGTCCACGGGCTTTGATCTCACGAACGATGCTGGGGCCCTCGGCATAGTACAGCTCCATGCCAATCTTCACGAAAGGCTTGCGGCCGGTGAATTTGTCCAGAAAGGCAAAGGTCTGCTCTGCGCTGGCAAAGTCACAGGCTACGATTACGTCTTTTCCCATAATTGAACGCCTCCTATAATATCTTTCAAATCATTGATTCTGTATTTTTCCATGACACGGGGCAAATCGTTTACGATGTCCCGACAGACGTAGGGATTGATGAGGTTTGCGGCACCCACTTCGACAGCAGTGGCACCGGCCATCATCATTTCGATAACGTCCTCAGCGGAGCTGACACCGCCCATGCCTACCACAGGGATTTTGACGGCGTGGGCCACCTGATAGACCATCCGCACCGCAACGGGGAAGATGGCACTTCCGGAGAAACCGCCCATGGTGTTGGCGATTACCGGACGGCGGCGATTCAGGTCGATGCGCATACCCAGAAGGGTGTTGATTAGGCTGATGCCGTCAGCGCCGGCTTCCTCGCAGGCCTTGGCAATGGATACGATGTCGGTGACATTTGGGGACAGCTTGATGATGACGGGCTTGGTGGTGACAGCCTTGACGGCTTTCGTCACCTCTGCGGCGGCCTCGGGGGAGGTGCCGAAGCTCATACCGCCGCCGTGGACATTGGGGCAGGAAACGTTGACCTCCAGCCAGCCCACCTGTTCTTCCTTGTCCAGTTTTTCGCAGGTGTAGGCGTAGTCCTCGATGGAGAAGCCGCTGACATTCGCCATCACCGGCTTGTGGAAATACCGTTTCATTCTGGGTAGTTCCTGACTGATGACCTGCTCCACGCCGGGATTTTGCAGACCAACGGCGTTTATCATGCCGGCGGTGCATTCTGCGATACGGGGAGTGGGATTGCCGAAACGTGCATCCTTGGTAGTGCCCTTGAAGGAGAAAGTGCCAAGGCAGTTGATGTCGTACAGCTGGGAAAATTCGTAGCCGTAGCCGAAGGTGCCGGAGGCAGGGATCACCGGATTATCCAACTCGATGCCACACAGATTCACATTCAGTTCCATGCGATTTCCTCCTTTCGCATGACGGGGCCTTCCTTGCAGATGCGCTTATAGCCGGTGAGGGTCTTGCAGGAGCAGCCCATGCAGACACCGAAACCGCAGCCCATCCGTTCCTCGAAGCTCATTTGGCCGGAGGTGGTGGTGGCTTTGTGGACGGCCTTGAGCATCGGCTCCGGACCGCAGGTGAAGAAGTAGGTGTAGCCATCCGGCAGAGCGTTTGTTACAAAGCCCTTGACACCATAGCTGCCATCGACGGTGGTCACCGTCACATCGCAACCCAGTGCCTTAAATTCATTTTCGTAGAAAATCTCGGATTTTGTGTTAAAACCGAGGATAACAGATACCTTTTTGCCCATTCCGATAAGCTTTTTCGCAAGGTTAAACATAGGCGGAACGCCGACACCGCCGCCAATCAGCAAGGGCGCATCACCGGCGCGGTTCACGTTATAGCCGTTGCCTAAACCGGTGAGAATGTCCAGCGTTTCGCCGGACTTCATGGCCTGCATCTGGGCAGTGCCCTTGCCAACCACCTTGTAGATGATGGTCAAGGTGTTTTCGTCGTAGTCACAGACGGAGATGGGCCGCCGGAGGAATTTCCCCTCCAGCTGGATATTCACAAACTGACCGGGGGCGGTGATGGCAGAGGTATCGCCTTGCAGCACCATCCGCATCACATCCCGTGTCAGGGGGGTATTCTCAATGATGGTAAATATGGATTGTTTCATGATTCCTCCATAGTAACTGGATGTTGTACGGGAGGGGCATTACCCCTCCCCTACAAACAATCAGGCATCAATCGTGGAAATGGTCAGCGTGGTTTCCTCCAGAACGTCCAGCAGGACCTTGATGGTATCCAGAGCGGTGAACAGGGTCACGTTGTACTCGGTGGCAAGCTGGCGAATCTGGATGCCGTCGTGTTCGTTGGCACCGGGGTTCTTGGTATTGATAACGTAGGCAATGTGACCCTGACGCAGAGCGTTGGGAATTTCATCACTGCCCTCGCTGATTTTGTTCAGAGCGTGGGTACGGATACCGTTTTCTCTGAGGAACTTGGCAGTGCCGGTGGTGGCCTGAATGTTGAAGCCCAGCTGGTAGAACCGGCGAATCAGAGGCAGTGCCTCCTCCTTGTCCTGATCGGCGATGGTGACCAGAATGGTGCCGTAGTTCTGCAGGTGCATACCGGATGCTTGCAAAGCCTTGTACAGCGCACGGGTCATGGTGCGGTCGTAGCCGATGGCTTCGCCGGTGGACTTCATTTCGGGGGACAGGTAAGCGTCCAGGCCACGAATCTTATTGAAGGAGAACACAGGAGCCTTGACGTACCAGCGCTCTTTCTCGTCGGGGTAGATGTCGAACAGACCCAGCTCCTTCAGGCTTTTGCCCAGAATGACCTCGGTGGCAATGTCTGCCAGAGAGTAGCCGGTGGCCTTGCTGAGGAAGGGAACGGTACGGGAGGAACGGGGGTTGACCTCAATGATGAACACGTTGTCATCCTTGTCCACGATGAACTGGATGTTGTAAAGACCAACGATGCCGATGGCCAGACCCAGCTTCTTGGCGTACTGCAGGATGATGCCCTTGACCTTATTGCTGATGGAGAAGGGAGGATACACGGAGATGGAGTCGCCGGAGTGGACGCCGGTGCGTTCCACCAGCTCCATGATACCGGGGACGAACACATCCCGACCGTCACAGATGGCATCAATCCCCACCTCGCGACCCTGAATATACTTATCAACCAGAACGGGCTTATCCTCGTCGATTTCAACGGCGGTGCGCAGGTAGTGGCGCAGCTGTTCCTCGTTGGCGACAATCTGCATCGCCCGACCGCCCAGCACGAAGGAGGGGCGCACCAGCACGGGATAGCCGATATCGTTGGCGGCGGCAACGCCGTCCTCCAGCTTGGTCACGGCCTGACCCTTGGCACGGGGGATGTTCAGCTCGTTCAGCAGGTTTTCAAAGGCGTTCCGATCCTCTGCCTTGTCGATGGCAGCGCAGTCGGTGCCGATAATCTTCACACCACGGTCGGTCAGAGGCTGGGCCAGATTGATGGCGGTCTGACCGCCCAGAGAGGCGATGACGCCCTCGGGCTTCTCGAACTCGATGATGTTCATCACATCCTCAGGAGTCAGAGGCTCGAAGTACAGCTTGTCGGCGGTGGTGTAGTCGGTGGAAACGGTTTCGGGGTTGTTGTTGATGATGATGGCCTCGTAGCCGGCATTCTTGATGGTCATAACCGCATGGACGGTGGAGTAGTCGAACTCAACACCCTGACCGATACGGATGGGGCCAGCGCCCAGCACGACGATTTTCTTCTTGTCGGTGAGGACGGAAGCGTTTTCGCCGGTGTAGGAGGAGTAGAAGTAGGGGATATATGCGCCGGTGTGGCAGGTGTCCACCATCCGGAACACGGGGAACAGGTTGTTCTCCTTGCGGAAGTTGTACACGTCCAGCTCAGAGCAGTTCCACATACGGGCAACATACTTGTCGGAAAAGCCCATCTTCTTGGCGGCGGTGAGGGTGGCCAGATTCTTGACGTTGACCTTCAGGGTTTCCTCCATGTCCACAATCCGCTTGATGGCCTCAAGGAAATAGGGGGTAATCTGGGTGATTTGGTGAATCTGGTCGATGGAAACGCCGTGGTAGAACAGCTCCGCAATGGCGAACAGGTTGTCGGAACGGAACTCCTTGATATAATCCAGCAACTCCTCTACGGACATATTGTCAAACTTGGAATGATAGATGTGGTTTGCACCGGTCTCCAAGCTGCGGATACCCTTGAGCAGGCACTCCTCCAGGGTAGAGCCAATGCCCATGACCTCGCCGGTGGCCTTCATCTGGGTGCCCAGCGTGTTGGGAGCGGAGGTGAACTTGTCGAAGGGGAAACGGGGCAGCTTGGCGATAACATAATCCAGCTGAGGCTCGAAAGCAGCGTTGGTGTTGGCGATTTTGATTTCCTCCAGCGTCATGCCCACCGCAATTTTGGCGGTGACACGGGCGATGGGGTAGCCGGAAGCCTTGGAGGCCAGAGCAGAGGAACGGGACACACGGGGGTTGACCTCGATGAGGTAGTACTCAGAGGAATGGGGGTTCAGGGCAAACTGAACGTTGCAGCCACCCTCGATTTTCAGCTCCTTAATCAGCTTGATGGCGGAGTTATTGAGCATCTTCAAGTCGTGGTCGTTCAGGGTCATGATGGGGGCAACCACCAGACTGTCGCCGGTGTGAACGCCAACGGGGTCGATGTTTTCCATGCCGCAGATGGTGATGGCATGGCCGGCACCATCGCGCATGACCTCGAACTCGATTTCCTTGTAGCCCTTGACGGACTTTTCAATCAGAACCTGATGGACGGGAGAGAGCTTGAAGGCGTTCAGACCCACCTCAACCAGCTCCTCCTCGTTGTAGGCGAAGCCGCCACCGGTGCCGCCCAGCGTAAACGCAGGACGCAGAACCACGGGGTAACCAATGCGATTGGCAGCCTCCTTGGCCTCCTCGATGGAGTAGGTAATCTCGGAGGGGATGACCGGCTCACCGATGGACTGGCACAGCTCCTTGAACAGTTCCCGGTCTTCGGCACGCTCGATGGACTCGCTGGAAGTGCCCAGCAGTTCCACCTGACACTCGGCCAGGATGCCCTTCTTCTCCAGCTGCATCGCCAGATTCAGACCGGTCTGGCCGCCGATGCCGGGCAGAATGGCGTCCGGGCGCTCGTAGCGAATGATTTTCGCTACATATTCCAGCGTCAGGGGCTCCATGTAGACCTTGTCGGCAATGGTGGTATCGGTCATGATGGTAGCGGGGTTGGAGTTGACCAGCACCACCTCATAGCCTTCCTCTTTCAGAGCAAGGCAGGCCTGTGTGCCGGCGTAGTCGAATTCGGCAGCCTGACCAATGACGATGGGGCCGGAGCCGATAATCATAATCTTCTTCAAATCTTTGCGCTTTGCCATTTTAGTTCCTCCTGTATATACCCTGTCATTGCGAGGAGCCGTAGGCCGACGTGGCAATCCGATTTGGGAGATTGCCACGCCAGTGTGCGCACTGGCTCGAAATGACATATTAATTGTTAATTGTTTTCCTGCCAGACGATTTTGCCGTCGCAGACGGTCAGCAGGCAGCGGCCGTAAAGCGCCATGCCGGTGAAGGGCGTTGCTTTTCCCTTGGACTCAAATTCGGCAGGGTCTACGGTGTATTGTTCATTCAAATCCCAAAGGCTGAAGTCCAGTCCGATGGGGAGATGAAATCGTTTTCTGGGGTTGTCCACCAGCAGCTCTATCAGACGCTCCATGGTGATAATGCCGGGCTTTACCAGATGAGTGTACATGGCTGCGAAGGCGGTCTCCAGACCCACCACGCCAAAGGCGCTCTTTTCCAGACCTCTGGACTTTTCTTCGGCGGAGTGGGGGGCATGGTCGGTGGCAATCATGTCGATGGTGCCGTCCACGATGCCCTCAATCAGTGCCAGCCGGTCTTCCTTGCTGCGCAGAGGGGGATTCATTTTGAAACGCCCGTCCTCCTGCAGGTGGCTGTCGTCCAGAATCAGGTAGTGGGGGCCGGTTTCGCAGGTCACATCCACGCCGGCGGCCTTGGCCTTGCGGATGATGTCCACGCTTTCCTTGGTAGAGATGTGGCAGACGTGGTAAGCGCAGCCAATCTCCTTCACCAGCTCCAAATCCCGGGCAATCTGCGCCCATTCGCTTTCGGAGCAGATGCCCCGATGACCGTGGGCTTTGGCGTATTCGCCGTCGTGGATGTAGCCACCACGAAGCAGCTCGTTGACCTCACAGTGGGCCACAATCATTTTACCCAGTTTTTTGGCCTTTTTCATGGCGGCACGCATCATTTCATCCCGTTGCACGCCACGTCCGTCGTCGGAGAAACCGCAAACATAGGGGGCCATATCCTCCATGTGGGCCAGCGTTTCACCGGCTTCCCCCATGGTAATGGTGCCATAGGGATAGACGTGGATGCAGGCATCGGATTCGATAATTTGCCGCTGGATATTCAGATGCTCCAGCGTATCCGGTGTGGGATTCAGATTTGGCATGGTGCAGACCGCCGTGTAGCCACCCCGGGCAGCGCTGGCGCAGCCGGTGGCGACGGTCTCTTTATATGAAAATCCCGGCTCTCTGAAATGCACATGCACATCACAAAAGCCGGGAAAAACAGCGTATTCAAAATTGGAAACACCAATGCCGACGTTGTTCAGGAAATTGGAAACACGGATACCAAAATCGGGGTCACAGGCGGTAGTATGGATTTTAAACTTGTTACGTTCCATCGTCGTGTTCTCCTTTTTGAAGTCGGAAGGGTCGCTTGACCCTCAGGAAATTATATCATGACGCCCTGTGCTTGTCAACAGAAAAAGGCGGTGTTCTCATTATCGGCTCCCAGAGGGGGGTACCTCTGGGAGCCGGTAGGATTAGTTGGTATAGTTGTCGAAATAACCCTGCACCAGAATGACGGGAGTGCCCTTGTCACCGGAGCCGGAGGTCAGGTCGCACAGGGAGCCAATCAAATCTGTCAGGCGACGGGGAGTGGTGCCCTGAGAGGCCATGTTGCCCACCAAATCGCTGCCCTTTTCCCGGATGGCGTTCTCAATGGCGGCCTTCAGCTCGGCACCGGACAGATTGGCGAAGTCATTGTCAGCCAGATACTTCAGCTTCAGCTCGTTGGGGGTGCCCTCCAGACCGGGGGTGTAGGCAGGGGAAACCACCGGATCGGCCAGTTCCCAAATCTTACCGGCGGGATCCTTAAAGGCACCGTCGCCGTAGACCATAACTTCGATGTGCTTGCCGGTCTTGTTGAGGAAGCTGCGCTGAATGGCCATGACCAAATCGTTGCAGTCCCGGGGGAATAGCTTAACCTTGTCCTCGGTGGACTTGTTGGAGCCTAGCAGGCCGTAGGCGGCGTTGTAGCCGTTGCCGTCGATGGACTCGGTCAGAATATCGTCCAAACCGCAGACCTTTTCCGCACCGGCAGCCAGCAGCAGACGCTTGGTACGCACACGGGTGTGGATGTCACAGTTCAGGACAGTTTTTGTGTAGGGCAGGATAGCACGGGGGTCGTTGGCGAAGATGATTTCGCACTCGGCACCGCACTCACGAATCAGGTCGCCGTAGTACTGCACATAGTCCACGCCGGTGAAGGGGTGGGGATTGGCACCGAACAGGTTGCGGTACTGCTCCAGCGACAGTACATCGGAGTAGGGGTTGACCTTGGCGGCATCCAGCTGATCGAAGGACACCAGCTCATTGCCCACCTCATCGGAGGGGTAGCTGAGCATCAGGACAATCTTCTTTGCACCCTGAGCGATGCCGCGCAGGCAGATGGCGAAGCGGTTCCGGGACAGAATGGGGAAGATGACACCAACGGTCTCGCCGCCCAGTTTATTCTTCACGTCCTTGGCAATGGCGGAAACGGAGGCATAGTTACCCTGAGCCCGGGCAACGATGGACTCGGTCATAGCGACCACATCCCGGTCGTTCAGCTGGATATTCTCGCTTGCGGCGGCCTCCAGCACACTGTCGACAACGATTTTGCAAAGATCGTCTCCTTCACGGATGATAGGGCAGCGGATGCCCCGGGAAGTGGTTCCGATTTTTCTTTCCATGATTGACCTCATTTCTCCGGCCATGGACCGGTGGGATGGTTGGATAGGATAGGCTGGAAAGGCCACTTTTCAGCCCATACTATTATGGCGAAATTTCCGTAAAAAATCAAGAGGGGATCCTTACGAAATCGAAATCAAGTAAGGATCCCTTCTTATTGATTATAAACAAAAGGCCACGCAGAATGGACAAAAAACCTCAATGCTTCCACGTACTTCTGGTGAACAGGGCCAGGATCGGAAAGATTTCCAGACGGCCTGCCAGCATATCTGCGGACAGCACCAGTTTGCTTAGGTCGCTGTAATGACCGAAGTTGCAGGTAGGGCCGACGGCTTCCAGACCGGGACCGATGTTATTAAAGCAGGAAAGTACGGCGGTAAAGTTGGTGCCGACGGTGTTGTTGTCCAGCGAAACGATGACGAAGCTGAACACCAGAATGCTCACATAAGCGGCGAGGTAGGCGTTGGTGTTGTCCAGTACCTGCTGGCTGACCACGGTGTCATTGTTACGGATGGCCTTTACCCGACGGGGGTTCAGGACCTGCGTGATGTTCCGGCCCAGACTTTTCAGCAGGTAGAGCAGTCTGGAAATTTTCAGGCCGCCGCCGGTGCTACCGGCGCAGGCACCCACCATCATCAAAAACATGATGATGGATTTGGAGAAGGCCGGCCATTGGTCGAAGTCGGTGGTGACGTAGCCGGTGGTGGTGATGATGGTGGATACGGTGAAGGAAGCGTGTCGGAAGGTTTCCTCCAGCGTGCCGTACATATGTCGGATATTCAGAACAATCAGCACGATGGCAACGACCACGATGCTGCAATAGGTGCGCAGCTCCTCGTCACGGAATACCGACCGGAACTGCCGCAGCAGGAGCAGATAGTAGCAGCTGAAATTGATGCCAAACAGGAACATGAAGATTGTGGTGACGTATTGGATGTAGGGGCTGTAGCTGCCCATGGAATCATTTTTAACGCCGAAGCCGCCGGTTCCGGCGGTGCCGAAGGCGGTGCAAAGGGCTTCCAGCCAGTGCATATCGCCCAAGAGTAGCAGGAGGATGTTAATCAGGGTCAGCACGATGTAGATGATGTACAGGATGCTGGCGGTCTTGCGCATCCGGGGGGCCAGCTTGCCCACTTCGGGGCCGGGGCTTTCGGCGCGCAGCAGGTGCATGGTAAAGCCGGTGTCCTTGTCGCCGGGGGCCACCGCTAGCAGAAAGACCAGCACGCCCATACCGCCCAGCCAGTGGCTGAAGCTGCGCCAGTATAGCACGCCCTTGGAAAGGCTTTCCACATCCGACAAAATGGAGGAGCCGGTGGTGGTGAAGCCGGATACGATTTCGAAGAATGCGTCGATGTAACGGGGGATGTCCCCGGACAGCACGAAGGGGAGCGCACCGAACAGACTGAGGATGATCCAACTGATGCCCACGCAGACCATGCCCTCCCGTGCGTTCAAGGCCTTGGGAGCGCTGCGACAGGTCATAAAAATCAGCAGTGCGGCAACAACGATGGCTGCCATGGTAATCAGGAAGGCACGAACTGTGTGCCATTCGCCGTAGCTGGTGCTAATGAGCAGGGCAGGAATCATGAACAGCCCTTCGATGGAGATGATTTGGCCCATAAAGCGGCCTATCATTTTATAGTTCATAATGCGCCTTTCACACAAAAATGTCGTTAATCTGCTTGAGGATGCCCCGGCCACTGGTCACCACGACGAGGGTATCGCCCAGCTGGAAGGAGGAATTACCGTTGGGAATCTCGGTACTGGAGCCGTGGGAGATGCTGGCAATCAGCACGTTGTGCCGAGTCTTCAGATTCCGCAGGGGTACGCCGCAGTGGTGGGTATTTTCATCTACCACAAATTCCAACGCTTCTACCTGACCGTCGGCGATGGCGTGGACGGAAAGAGCGGCACCGGTCTGATTCTGCATAGCGCGGACGTAGCGGACGATATGGTTGCATATGATTTCCTTGGGACAAATCACGCTGCCGATGTTCAGGGTATCCAGTACCGTGCGGCTGCCGGTGTCTGCCAGTTTGGTGATGACCTGCGGTACCCCTCGGCTGGAGGCGTAGAGGGAGATGATCATATTCAGTTCGTCGGAGCCGGTGAGGGTCACAATGGCATCGCACTTGGAAAGCCCCTCGCTTTCCAGCAGTTCCATATCGCCGCAGTCACCGTTGATGATGGAAGCCTTGGGCAGCAGAGCGCACAGCTCCTGACAACGCTGTCGGTCGGCTTCAATGATACGGACCTTGATGCCACCCTTTTCCAGTAGCGCAGCCAGATAATGTGCAACCCGACCGCCGCCGCACAGCAATGCGCTGCGGACACGACGGGTAATGATGCCCAGATTGTTCAGAAGGATGGTCAGATTCTCACTGGGGGCGGTGACGAAGATGCGGTCGCCCTCCTGAAGGACGAAATCGCCACGGGGGACCAGTGCGGTACCTCGGCGTAGCACTGCGCAGACCAGCACCCGGCACTTGACGATGCCAGCCATTTCAATCAGCGGTACGTTGCACAGCTTGCTGTTCATATCGATTCGCAGTTCTACGATTTCAGTACGACCCTGAGCAAAGATGTCACGGCGCAGGAAGCCGGGGTAACTCAGCAGCCGCTCGATTTCGGTGGCGGCCTGCTTCTCTGGATTGATGGCCATGGACAGACCGAAAATATCACGCATGGCGTAAATCTGTTCGGTGTATTCCGGATTGCGGATACGGGCGATGGTGTGTAACTTGGGGTTGACGCCGTGAGCGGTGGTGCAGCACAGAAGGTTCACCTCGTCGGCACTGGTGGCGGCAATCAGCAAATCCGCATCGTTGACGCCGGCTTGCCGAAGGACGGACATGGAGGCGCAATTTCCGTGGACGGACATGACATCGTAGCGGCCGATGCTGGATTCCAGCACAGCCGGATCGTTGTCGATAAGGGTCAAATCGCAGCCCTCGGCGGAGAGCTGACGGGTCAGGGTGGAGCCCACCCGTCCGTCACCGGCGATAATGATATTCATGGGAATACCTCCATGGGAAAATTTCTCTCATTATACCACGGTCACCCCCAATCGGCAAGATGTAAATTATTGTTTAGCGGTGTAACAGCACGCACCGTCCCTTGGCCCCCTCTTTGAGGGTAGCGAAGCGATTGTAAATATACGATTGCCAGCGGCAATCGAACAATAAACTATGTGGCGAAAATCTTTGATTTTCGACTGGGGGAGAGATAATTGCGACATTTTTCTCTCCCTCCGAGCCGGCGTTCGCCGGCCCACCTCCCTCATCAGAGGGAGGCTTTGGGGGCGGTGCTTAGTGCGCTAAACGATAATTTACGTTATTTTGGCACGGGTGACATCTTGCATCCGGGTGGAAAATGTTATATGATAAAATAAAGGAGCGATGAATATGGAATATCTGCTAATCGCACTGGGGGCCTATGTATTGGGTTCGTCCAGCATGGCTTTTTATTTAAGCCTGATTACAAAAAAGGATGTCCGCAAAAACGGAACCGGCAATCTGGGTGCGTCCAACACCATGATGCTGCTGGGCTGGAAGGCCGCTGTGGCGGTGGGCGTTCATGACATCGGCAAGGGCATCGTGGCAGTGCTGCTGGCCAAATGGCTGTTTCCTCTGACGGCCTATGCCGGAGCGGTGGCTGGTGCTGCTTGTGTACTGGGCCATATTTTCCCATTTTATTTGAAATTCAAGGGAGGCAAGGGACTTGCCTCCTATATCGGCATCCTGGCCGGGCTGGATATCCGGGTGGCGCTAGGGGTGTCGGCGTTGCTGATTATCGTGACGTTGATTACCGACTACATCGTCATCGGCACCATGGCGACGATTATCGTTGGGCCGCTGGTGATGCTGTTTGTGCAGGACTGGCTGGTGGCGCTGATTCTCGGTGCGGCGACGGTGGTGATGGTTTTTAAGCACACCGACAATTTCCGCCGTCTGCGCAATGGCACCGAGGTGGGGCTGCGAGGTGCGTCCAAGGGCAAATATCGGATGAAATAAAAGGAGAGACGGTAGATGGATAAGCTTGTTTCAGTTATCATTCCGGTGTACAACCGGACGGACTATCTTCCAGAATGCTTCCAGTCTGTCCGGGAACAGAGTTACCAGAACATGGAAATCATTCTGATAGATGACGGCTCCACTGATGGTTCCATAGAAATGTGCCGGCAGTACGCACAGGAGGATTCCCGGGTGGTGTTCATCGAGGCGAATCACGGGGGCGTTTCCGCTGCCCGTAATCTGGGACTGGAGGCTGCCAAAGGGGACTATATCCTGTTTGTTGACAGCGATGATGTAATCCATCCGCTGCTGGCGGAGTCTCTGCTGCGCAGTCTCGAGGACACCGGCGCACCCATTGGCGGAACCCGGAATTATCTCATTTTTCAGGTGCGATGGGATAGCGTCCCCACTCTGATTGCGCAGTCTCCCGGACCTGCTGAGACGTCCCACCAAACACCTGAACAGACGCTGGAAGCTTTTTTTCATGGACGGTCACCCTTTGGAGTCATGGGCGGCATCATGATTCGTCGGGATTGGATTGGAGATACACGATTCCAAACGGATCTGTTTATCGGAGAAGACTACTATTTCATCTATCAGAACCTGATTAAGGGTGCGGATGCGGTCTTTTTTAAGCAGCAGTGGTACTATTACCGCGCCCACGGGATGAACAGCGACCGAACGCACAATTTCGATGCCTTCTGGTCTCGGTTCTATCGGCGCAAACTGGTGTGGCAGAGCGAGGAGGCCTTGGGCCGCCCGGAATACGCCAAACTCCAGAAAATCAACGGTTTCACTGTTTACCTTAAGGCAATCACGGTAAACAAAATGAGTCCGGCGGACCAGAAGAAGATGCGCCGTGTCATCAAGGACCATCGGAAGGAAATCCTTCCTTGTCTGCGACTGCGTGGCAAGCTGCGCTACTACCTGAGTGTTTATCTGCCCTTCACCCAGCGGTTGCTCAGTGGGTTGCGAGAGCGGTTTAAAAAGAGTTAAAAATCCATTGACTTTGATTTGCGGATATGGTAAAATCAAAAGGAACTTTTTATATGGAGGTTACTGTCATGGAACATATCAAGACCATCGAGACCCGCAACCTGTGCGAGAGCGCGAAGAACGGCGGCTGCGGCGAGTGCCAGACTTCCTGCCAGTCTGCTTGCAAGACCAGCTGCGGTATCGCCAATCAGCAGTGCGAGAGCAAGTAATCGCAAATGCAAAATGCCGCCGGTAACGGCGGCATTTTTTCGTAAGGAGATATAGATATGATACATCAATACAAACTGGGCGGCTATAATATCGTGCTGGACGTTTGCTCCGGCGGAGTCCACGTGGTGGATGACGTGGCCTACGACATCATTGGCCTGTTCGAAGCACAGGAAAAGGATGCGGTTCTGCGTGCCATGGGCGAGAAGTACCCGGACATCCCCACGGAAGAAATTGCCGCCTGCTATGATCAGGTGGCGCGGCTGAAGGAAAGCGGCAAGCTGTTTGCGCCGGATACCTTCCGGTCCATGGCCGGCAAGCTGAAGCAGAAAACCGCCGGGGTGGTCAAGGCGCTGTGCCTGCACATCGCCCATAGCTGCAACCTCAACTGCGCCTACTGCTTCGCCAGTCAGGGCAAGTACCACGGTGAACGGGCGTTGATGAGCTTCGAGGTTGGTAAACGTGCGCTGGATTTCCTGATTGAGAACTCCGGCACCCGACGGAATCTGGAGGTGGATTTCTTTGGTGGAGAGCCGCTGATGAATTTCCAGGTGGTCAAGGATTTGGTTGCCTACGCCCGGAGCATTGAGAAGGAAAAGGGGAAGAATTTCCGCTTTACCCTGACTACCAATGGCGTTCTGGTGGACGACGATGTGATTGCGTGGGCCAACCGGGAGTGCAGCAATGTGGTGCTGTCGTTGGACGGACGGAAGGAGGTTCACGACCGATTCCGTGTGGACTACGCTGGCAACGGCAGCTGGGAAAAAATCGTCCCCAAATTTCAGAAATTTGTGGAGGATCGGGAAGGCAAGAACTACTATATGCGCGGCACCTTCACCCACCATAATCCGGATTTCCTGAAGGATATTCAGCAGATGCTGGATTTGGGCTTCAGTGAGCTGAGCATGGAGCCGGTGGTCTGCGCTGCCGGTGACCCCTCGGAGCTGACCGAGGAAGATCTGCCCATTGTCATGGAGCAGTATGAGCGTCTGGCGGAGCTGATGCTGCAAAAGGATAAAGAGGGGAAGCCCTTCACCTTCTATCACTATATGATTGACCTGACCGGCGGCCCCTGTATCTACAAACGAATCTCCGGCTGCGGTAGCGGAACGGAGTACATGGCGGTTACTCCCTGGGGCGACCTGTATCCTTGCCATCAGTTTGTGGGTGACGATAAGTTTAAGCTGGGTGACATCTGGAGCGGCGTGACCAACACCCAAATCCAGTCGGAATTTGCCGCCTGCAATGTCTACGCCCATCCAGAGTGCGGGGATTGCTGGGCAAGACTTTACTGCTCCGGTGGTTGTGCGGCCAACGCCTACCATGCCACCGGTTCGGTCACCGGAGTTTACGAGTACGGCTGTAAGCTGTTCCGTAAGCGGATGGAGTGCGCCATTATGGTGGCCATCGCCCGGGCACTGGGACAGTGATATGGATACACCGATTTGTGAGTTTGTAAACCAGTATTGCAACAGTCGCCCTTTGCGGCTTCATATGCCCGGACACAAGGGTACCTTGCTGCTGGGCATGGAGCCGATGGATATCACCGAGGTTGAAGGCGCGGACAGTCTGTACCACTCCAGCGGCATCATACAGCGCAGCGAGGAGAACGCTTCCCGGCTGTTCGGTTGTCCGACCTTTTACTCCACGGAAGGCTCGTCCCATTGCATTCGAGCGATGCTGCACCTGCTTCGGCTTCATGGCGGACCGGGCACGGTGATTGCCGCCGCCAGAAATATCCACCAAAGCTTCATATCCGCCGTGGCAATGTTGGATTTGGAGGTCCGGTGGCTGTATCCCCGGGAGGCGGATTCGTATCTTTCCTGCAAGCTGGATTCGGCGGAGTTGGAGGATTTCCTGATTCGAGAGAATCCCACCGCCTTGTATATCACCAGTCCGGACTATCTGGGAAATATGGCGGATATTGCGCTCATTGCCCAGATTTGCCATCGCCACGGAGTGTTGCTGTTGGTGGATGGTGCCCACGGAGCGTACCTGCGATTCCTGAATCCGTCACAGCATCCCATGACGTTGGGGGCGGATTTGTGCTGCGCCTCGGCGCATAAGACGCTCCCGGCGCTCACCGGCGGAGCTTACCTGCACATTTCCGAGAACACCCCCCTGCTGTTCCGAGAGCAGGCGAAGAATGCACTGGCTATGTTTGGAACCACCAGCCCTTCGTACCTGATTTTGCAATCGCTGGATGCGGTGAATGTCCATCTGGTCAGCGGCTATCGGTTCCAACTGAAGGAGCGAACCCGGCAGGTGCAGCAGCTGAAGGAGGCGTTAATTGCGCAGGGGTTTGAGCTGACCGGCGACGAGCCGATGAAGGTCACTATCCGGCCCAAATCATACGGCTATACCGGACAGGAGCTGGAGGGAATTCTCCGAATGGAGTCGATTATCTGCGAATACGCTGACCCGGACCATCTGGTTCTGATGTTCTCGCCGGAGAACGGGGAGTGCGGCGTGAAGCAGGCCATGGAAGCGCTGGCGAACGTGCCACGACTTCCGGCCTTAACGGAAACGCCACCGCCATTTCAGCGGTGCGAGGCGGAAAAAACCATTCGGGAAGCGATGCTTTCTGCCTGTCGGACGGTGCCGGCGGACCATGCGCTGGGGCGGATCTTGGGATCTCCCTCCGTAGGATGCCCTCCGGCGGTCCCCATCGCCATCTGCGGCGAACGCATCGACATGGCGGCGCTCCTGCGCTTCCGCTACTACGGTATCCAGCAGGTCACTGTGCTGGATGACTACAGCTGGTAATGTAACGATGAAACAAACAATCGGGGCGTGTTGCTGATGCAACACGCCCCGATTTAGTCTGTCAAAAAAGTACTTTCTGCGGTAAATTATCGTTTAGCGAAGTAACGCATAATCCCTTGCCTCTCCCTCTGGGAGAGGTGCCCCAGTGCGCACACTGGGGCGGAGAGGGTATATAAAGCGCCGAAACCCTCTCAGTCACCGCCGAAGGCGTTTCCAGCTCTCCCAGAGGGAGAGCCAAGTTTGGTGCGGAGCAATCTTACACCGCTAAACAATCATTTATAGTTCTTTGACACGCCCTGATTTCATTATCCAAGCTCCTGTGTCCGACGGTAGGCATCGGTGACGCAATCCATCACCGCACCCCGGAAGCCGTGCTGCTCCAGTGTCTGCACACCGGCGATGGTACTACCGCCGGGAGAACAGACTGCATCCTTCAGCGCACCGGGATGCTGCCCGGAGGACAGCACCATCTCCGCGGCACCGGCCATGGTAGCGGCGGCATAGCGCATGGCCTTGTCTCTGGGTAGTCCGCAGACTACCGCACCGTCTGCCATGGCCTCAATCATCATATACATATAGGCAGGACCGCAACCGGCAACTGCAGTGGCGGCATCCATCAGTTTTTCCGGCAGGGCATCAAAAGTTCCAGCCGGTGCCATGTCGCTGAGGAAACTCTCCAGCAGTTCCGGGGTGACATTGCCGTTGGTGTCGTAGGTAATCATACCTTTACCAACGGCTGCCGGGGTATTGGGCATGATGCGGATGATGGGAAGATTGGTGTCTGCCCACGCCTGAAGCTTTTCAATTTTGACACCGGCTGCCATGGAGATTAGAAGGGGCTTGCGCTGGGCCAGCACCGGGCGCAGGGCAGTCAGGACGCCTTCTACAATGTGGGGCTTCACAGCCAGAAAAATCCGGTCGCACTGGGCTACCTGATTATTGGTACCGTAAGCGCAGCCCAGTTCTGCCGCAAAACGCTCCGCCATCGGAGACGGATCGGAAATTATCACGTCCTTCGTGGTGTGCGTCAAAGCTCGTGCCAGTGCGCCGCCCATATTGCCGCAACCAATAAATCCGTATTTCATATGTAGATTCCTCCGTTTGCTTCATATAGTGCTGCAGTAAATTATTGTTTAGCGGTGTAACAGCACGCACCGTCCCTTGGCCCCCTCTGACGAGGGGGCTGGCGAAAATCTTTGATTTTCGACTGGGGGAGAGAAGAATTTCAACATTTTCTCTCCCTCCGAGCCGGCGTTCGCCGG
>JAZQIN010000010.1:0-15650 GCA_045541155.1 Faecousia sp. | reverse complement strand
AGAACCCCTGTTTTCGTTAGGCGAAAACAGGGGTTCTCAGACTGTACAGAGGGCGTGCAGATGCACGCCCTCTGGGATTCAATTCAGCTTGAATTCGTTGGAGTAGCTGCGGTACAGCGTCTGGAAGCCGACACCCTTACGAGCAGAGCGGAGGGATTCATGGATGTTCAGGTTGTGCTGGCGCATATCGATGATGCCACCGGCAATATTGGAGCAGTGGTCGGAAATTCGCTCCAGACTGGTCAGCAAATCCGTCCAGACAAAGCCAATCTCAATACTGCAATTGCCCTGCTGCAGCCGCAGGATATGACGCACACGGAGCTGGTCCTTCAAATCATCTACCACCTGCTCCAGTGGCTCCACCTTTTGGGCCAGTTGATAGTCGTTGGTGACAAAAGCCTCCACGGACAGTGCCATAATCCGCTCCACTGCCTTGACCAGAACCGAAAGCTCCTTCTGGGCGGCATCGGAGAATTTCAGGCCCTTCTGCTCCAGCTCCTCGGCGGAGGCCAGCAGACTGACACTGTGGTCGCTGATGCGTTCGAAGTCGCCGATGGCCTTCAGCAGCATTGCCGCCTCAGCACTATCGTCAGCACTGATTTGCAAGGCGCTGAGCTTGACCAGATAGGTACCCAGAATATCTTCGTAGTGATCGCCCTTGTCCTCCCCTTCCCGAATGGTCTTAGCCAGCTCGGGCGTCAAATCCGTGAGGGCGGTGATGCCGTCACGCAGGGTGCCAGCAGCGGCAACCGCCATCTCTGCGGTCATGGTGCGGCAGCGCTCCAGCGCCATGGGAGGTGTATTCAACAGACGCTCGTCCAGCTCGGCCAGCACCTCTGTGGACTTGGAGTCTGGAACTAGCTTGCAAACCAGCTTCTCCAGCAGGCCTCCGGAGGGCAGCAGGATGGAGGTGCAGACGATGTTGAAGGCGGTATGGCAGATGGAGATTCCCAGATAGCTGGCGCTCTCGTCCAGAATCGCCGGAGCGAAAATCAAATCCACCACCACAAACAAAATCAGGCAGATACAGGTGCCGATGGTATTGAACAGCAGATGGACGAACGCTGCCCGCTTGGCGTTTTTGTTGGTACCAAAGCAGGACAAAATCGCAGTGACGCAAGTGCCGATGTTCTGGCCCATGATGATGGGAATGGCAGCGGCATAGGACACCTGACCGGTGGTGGCCAGGGCCTGCAGGATGCCCACAGAGGCAGAGGAAGACTGGATGATGGCCGTCAGCACCGCACCGGCCAGTACACCCAAAACGGGGTTGGTGAACAGCAGGAACAGGTCACGGAACCATGCCTCGTCCTTCAATCCGGCCACTGCGCCGGACATGGTATCCATGCCAAACATCAGCACCGCAAAGCCAAGGAATATCATGCCGGTGTCCTTCTTTTTGCTGTCCTTCATGAACATATAAAGGACGATGCCGACCAGCGCCAGAATGGGGGTGAAGCCGGTGGGCTTGAGCAGTTGCAGAAACAGAGAATCACCCTGAATGCCGCTAAGGCTCAGAATCCATGCGGTGACGGTGGTGCCCACGTTGGCACCCATGATGACGCCGATGGCCTGACGCAGAGTCAGCAAACCGGAGTTGACGAAGCCGACCACCATGACCGTGGTGGCGGAGGAGGACTGGATTACAGCCGTAACCGCCAGACCCGTCAGGAGCCCCAGCATCCGGTTGGCGGTGAGCTTGCTCAGCAGCGTGCGAAGACTGCTGCCTGCCCGACGCTCCAGCGCATCGCCCATCAGGTTCATGCCGAACAAAAACAGGCAAAGACCGCCCAGCATCGTCAGTATGTCGAAGATGTCCATATCGAAATATCGCCTTTCTATTATGTAGTACATCTTCAGTTTACTGCCGAAATGTCAAATCCGATATCACAGAATTGTAAGATCTGTGTAAAGTCGCACACCGCCAGCGACGTACAATATCAATCCGCTTTTCGACAGACCGAGGGCGTGTCGCCACTGAAGTGACGGCACGCCCTGCTGTGATTTACTTCTTGATTTTTGTCAGCCCCTCATTCAGCGCAATCTTCATTTCCATCGGCACTTTATCGCCGACCATCTTCAGCATATCGCTCAGGCGCATCATGGTCATGAACTGCATCATTTCCTCGCCCATGGAACTCATATCCATCATGCCGCCGGCAGCACCCATCACCTTCTCCATCAGGCCGCCGAGAATCTCCGCAGTCCGGGGATTTGCCATCAGCACGCCCATCTTATCCTTAATGGAGTAGTAGCCCTTGGGATACTTGAAAGCCTTCCGGGCTGCCACCGCCGCCGGATCATCGAACCAGTTGGCACCCTGATTCCCCTCGGGCAGGTCGTAAGCGTAGTTGTGCTCCGCCACACCATTGAGGATGATTTCATTGCCCTTCACATCGCCACTATAAGCCGTTACCGTATTGGGGCCGTCCTGCAGTGCCACGTTCTCGAACACGACCATATGGTCCACAGCCTTTTGAGTCGTCACATCGACACCATTAACCGTCAGGGTGATTTGGTCGCAGTTGGTGTAGATGATGATGTTCCGCTCCTCAGGAGCACGATCCACAAACCGTCCACCGGAAACGAACACCATCGGCTCCGGATTCCACCACGCCTTGTAGACATAGAAGGCATCCTTCTTGGTCTGGCGGTCATAGGTAATCAAACCCTTATTGTTCATACCGATTACGCCACCCTCGTTACGGGCATCCGCGGCAAAATCGAAGCAGTTCCACTGGTGGGTCGCCCACAGGTAGGGCCGGGCCGCAAAGGTCTTGAGCATTTCCTGATGGTAGTAGTTGGCGTACTCCTCGGTGTAGTCGTGGTTGTCCGGCTCAGCGGTGTGCCACTTGAGGATGTTCTCCGCACCGTACTCAGAGATGCCCAGACACCGATCCGGGTTCAGAGCATGGAACTGATCCATCCAGGGGCCGTTGTCCTCCACATCGCCCACATACCAGCCGAAATAATGATTGTAGCTGAGCACATCGGTGATATAAACGTGCTCGGAGTTCATGGGCACCATGGACACCTGGGCCATGGTGGTCAGGCGGCTGGGATCCAGCTTCTTGCACAGGGCGTTCAAATCCGACAGATTCCGGAACAGTTCCTCGCTCTCGCCGGTGATGGTAATCTCATTGGAGATGCCCCAGAAGCAAATCGCCGGATGGTTGTAGTTCTGCGCGACCAGCTCGGTCATCTGGGAAATGGTATTGTCGTAGGCCTCCTGAGAGGGCATGAACTGGGAGATGAAAGGAATCTCCGCCCAGAGGACGAATCCGATTTCATCGCACAGGTCGTAGAAGAACTGGTCATGCTGATAATGGGCCAAACGGATGGTGTTGGCACCCAGCTCCCGAATCAACGCCGCATCCTGACGATGGTCATCCTTGGAGATGGCCCAGCCCTTGTCCTTCCGGTCCTGATGCCGAGACACGCCGTGCAGGGGCACATTCTTGCCATTGAGCCAGAAGCCGGTGTTGGGATTCACATGGAAGGAGCGATAGCCATAGCGTACCGCCACCTCGTCCACCACTTCCCCATCCATTAGCAGGCTTGCCCGACAGGTGTACAGGTAAGGATCATCCATTCCGTGCCACAGATGGGGCTGCTTCACATCCAGCTTCACTACAGTATGGGCCGCCGCATCGACCTCGCCGGAGGCCACTACCTCACCGGAACCGTCCAGCAGACAGACCCGGACCGTACCGCCGCAGGCCAACACCGGGAACAGGTCCACCCGGGTCTTGCCAGCGCAGTGAGGTGTAACAAATACACCGGAAGTGCCGTCCTTCAAAAGATCAAAATGAGCAGGTGCCGCTTCAATGAAATTCACATCCCGGTACAAGCCGCCGTAGAAGGTGAAGTCGGCGTTCTGGGGATAGACATCGGCCTTGGCGTTGGAGACCGTTACCGTCAGCACATTGCCGGAGGAAGTCATGGCAGGGGTCAAATCATAACGGAAGGTGGAGAAGCCGCCCTTGTGGGTGCCCAGCTCCCGGCCATTGCAGTAAACTGTGGCTACATGGTTGGCACCCTGAAATTCAATATACTGCTTCATCCCCGGAGTGGGGTCGGGCAGGGCAATCAGATAGGTACCGATGCCTCGCCAGTAGTCATTGCCGCCATCCTGTCCGTCAAGGGCGTTCCAGGTGTGGGGCAGAGAAACGGTGGTGAAGTCGCAGCCCTGTTTTGCAAAACGGGCCTCGGTCAAAAGTGTGGTTGTACGCATGAAATAGACTCCTTTTGAAATGATTCTATGGTGTTACTATATCATACTGCCCAAAATAGTCAAGCGTAGATGGATTATTTTATATATTATTCACAATTTCTCCAATCCCTGTCTCATTCGTCACGCAGGTGACAGGGGCAGAGTGACGGTAATCGTGGTACCCCGGTTGGGCGTACTGTCAAGGGAAATCTGTCCACCAAGGGCCTGCACCGAATGCTTGACGATGGAAAGCCCCAGTCCCGTACCGCCCACGGCCCGGGAATGGCTCTTATCTACTCGATAGAACCGTTCAAAAATCCGGTCCTGATGCTCCGTCGGAATGCCGATGCCCGTGTCCGCCACGGAAAGCCTTGCCACACCCTTTGCCCGTTCCACCATGACCGTCACGGTGCCGCCGGGACGGTTGTACTTGATGGCATTGTCGCACAGATTCGTCAGGATTCCCGTCAGAAGCTTAGGTATGGATTCAAGCGGAACCGGGCCGCCCTCCAGTGTCAGAATCACTTGCATTTGATTGGCATATCCCGTCAGTGTGCCCACCACCGAGGCTGCCAGCGCATACAGGTCCGTCGTCTCCAGCTCCATACCGGAGGCCCCCTCGTCCAACTGAGACAATCGCAGGATATCCTCCACCAGCCGAATCATCCGCTGAGCCTGCACGTGAATCCTCCGGGAGAATTCAGTGGTATCCTCCGGTGCGGCGATGCCCTGGGCCATCAGCTCCGCATAGCCGGAAATGGTGTGCAGCGGCGTTTTCAATTCATGGGATACGTTGGCGGTGAATTCCCGGCGCAACTGCTCCGCCTGCCGCTTTTCCGTCACGTCAAACAGCAGCAGCGCTACACCGGTCACCGCTTCCTCGTGCCACACCGGGCTGGCATCCACCTGATAGTCACCGGCATTGAGACAGACGGTCTTTTCCGCCCGGCGACCGTCCAGCGCATCCAGCAGCAAATCCTGCACCGCCAGCGTTTTGTTGTAGCTGAGAATGTCAGAGCCAATGCTCCGCCTACTCAGTCCCAGAATTTTCTGGGCCGCCGGATTCAGTGCAACGATGATGCAGTTGCTACTCAGCAACACCAGCCCCTCGCTCATGCTGGCGGTAACCGCCTCAAATTCATTTCTCCGGCGCACCAAATCGTCCGCCTGTGCCCGAAGCTGCCGCTGCTGTCCGTCCAGGCGGTGCAAAAGAGGCATAAGCTCCTCATAAGCGACATCCTCCATGGGATGATCTAAATCCAATCGATTCAGCGGTTTGACAATGCTCTTAGACAGCCGGTGGGCCAAAATCAGCGACAGCACCAGCGCCACCGCAATGGCAACGCAGATAGGCTGAGCCATACCCAGTAGCAGGGTCAAAAAGGAGGTTTGGGCCATACTCAGCCGCAGAACCGTGCCATCCGGCAGCCGCTTGGCGCTGTAAAAGGAACTTTCCGCCAGCGTATGGGAATAGCGTGTGCTCTCGCCGTAACCGGCCTCCAGCGCCTCCCGAATCTCCTCACGCTGCAGATGATTTTCCATCCCTGCCGATTCCAAACGATTATCGTACAGGACCGTGCCATCGGAATCGACCCACGTAATCCGGCAGCCGGGAATTTCCAGTCCAGAAAAATAGTCTAAGCCCTCATGGGCTGCTGCCTGCGCCGCCAGAAGGGTCTGATTTTTCAGCTGCTGACGCTGGATGTGGGAATAATAAGTATACAGCACACCCATTATCAGCACCGTCGATGCCAGAAACACCAGCAGTGCCGCCAGACAAATGGAGCGAAAGATTCGTTTCGTCATGACTCCGACTCCATTCGATAGCCCACGCCTCGGACCGTGCGGATATATCGACCGGCCGCACCCAGTTTCGTTCGCAAGGTCCCGATGTGGACATCCACGGTGCGTGTCTCACCGCAGAAGCCACTGCCCCAGACCGCCTCCAGAAGTTGATCCCGGGTGAACACCTGACCAATGCGCTCCAGAAACAGCCGCAGTAGGTCAAATTCTTTCAAAGTCAGCGCTACTCGTTCTCCTCCGACGGACACGATATGCTCACTGACGGACATGGACAGCTCCCCCAGCGACAAAGTCCGCTCCTTTCCAGACCCGGTTCGGCGCAGCACCGCCCGGACCCGGGAGATCATCTCCATCATGCCAAAGGGCTTAGCCAGATAGTCATCGGCACCGGCATCCAGTGCCATCACCTTATCGTACTCGGTGCCTCTGGCGGTGGCCATAATCACCGGCACATCTCCGACAGCTCGGACCTGACGCAAAATCTCCAGCCCGTCCATCCCCGGCAGCATCACATCCAGAAGGATCAGCGCCGGAGGCCTTTGGGCCAATGCCACCAGCATAGACGGCCCGTCGGTAAAGCCCTCCGCCTCAAACCCCGAGGCACGGAGGGTATACAGCACCAGCTGACGAATGCTGTCGTCATCCTCCACGCAATATATCATGGTGTCCTCCTTTATTTTCCGGCGATGGACAGTCCATCCACCAGCACCGTCGGTGCCCCGAAGGCGGTCATACCCAGCGGTGAGGGCAGTTGGGTATCCACCGCCACGCCGCTTATCTTTTTCAGAAGCTCGTAGAAATTGCCTGCCACTGTGAACCCTTTGATTCGTACCGTTTTCTCGCCGTTTTGAATCTGATAGCCGGTACTCTGAATGGAAAAATCACCGGAAACCGTGTCCGTACCGGCATGGGTACCATGAAGCGCATCGATATACACGCCCTCCCCGGCCTGACGAATCAGTTCCTCCGGCGAAGCCGTACCGGCAGCGATATACATGGTGAAGGGTCGTACCCCAATGGGAGATTTGTAGCTGGTCTTGGCTGCATTGCCGGTGGTAGGACAGCCGGCCTTGGCGGCTGTCTTCAAATTATGCAGCAACGTACGCAGGATGCCTCCCTCCACCACCGCTTTGCGGCAGGTAGGACTCCCCTCCGCATCAAAGGGGATGGGCATGGGGTTTTCCGGATGGAAGGGGTCGTCCATAATGGTCAGCAGAGGCGAGCCAATCGCTTCCCCCTCCTTACTGGCCAGTGCGGACAGCCCCTTCTGGGCTGCCTCGGCGGAAAACACGCCGGAAAAGGTCTGAAGTAACTCCGCCATGGCCTTGGGGCCGAACACTACCGGACAAACACCAGTGGGTGCCGTCTCGCCACCCAGCTTCTCCAGTGCCCCCTGCACCGCTTTTTGGGCCAAATCCTGCTTATCAATTTGATTCAATTCGCCCAAACGGATTTGGGCATCGTTTGCCATGGCCTCCCCGTCGGATACCACCGCCGCCACCACCGCGCCAGCAATATGGTTTACATAACTCAAATCCAATCCTTTGGAATTCCAAATGCCAATCTGGCTTTTTTCACTGAGGCACTGGGTAGTGGTACCGTCCACCACCCGGGAATCAGCGGCGTACACCGTACTCTGGAGGGCCAAAGCGTCTGCAATCAGCGTCTGCGTGGTGGGCAGCGGGTAAAGAGGACGCTCCAATGGCTCATATCGCTGTCCCCCCTCACCCAGCAATACCGGATCGTCACTCTCCAGGACCGCCGCATTATCCGCTGCCCGATCCACCAGTGCGGCTGCCTGTGCCGGGTCCGTGCTTTCCGTAGAGGCATAGCCAATTCGTCCATCCACCACGCACCGGAAGCACACCCCTCCATCCACTGCGGAAGTAAACTGGTTAACCTCCTGCTGGAATACACTAACGCTGGCACTCTCGCCCAACTGATAATAGATTTCGTATTCGTCAATCCCCAGCGCCTCGCACCGGGCCTGAATCTCCTTTTTGAACTGATCCATATGGCCTCCTTATCTGCCGCCAACGGTGATGGACGATACCCGAATCAGGGGCTGGCCTACACTGGTAGGCACCGAGCCACTGGAGGAGCCGCACATTCCCTGCCCCATTTCCAAATCCGTACCCACCATGTCGATATCCATCAGAATTTTGCTGCCCTCACCTACCAGACAGGCACCACGCACCGGTTCGCAGATTTTACCGTTTCGGATGATGTAGCCCTCGTCCACAGCGAAGTTAAATTCCCCCGTCACCGGATTGACGGAACCACCGCCCATCTCCTTGGCATAGAGGCCGTACTCGATGGAGCCAATGATGTCTTCATTTCGGTCCTGACCGGGCGCAATGAAGGTATTGGTCATCCGGGAGGTGGGGGTATAGGCATAGTTCTGCCGCCGGGCATTGCCCGTAGGCTCCATCCCCATCCGCCGGCCGCCCATCCGGTCAATCATGTAGCTTTTCAGTATACCATTTTCAATCAACACATTCCGCTGGGCTGGGCGGCCCTCGTCATCAATGTTGACGGATCCCCATGCACCGGCAATGGTGCCGTCATCGATAGCAGTGAGTTTGGGATTGGCGATTTGCTGGCCCAGCTTTCCGGCGAAACGACTGCGACCGTAGGCCACGAAGGTGGATTCCAACGAATGGGCGCAGGCCTCGTGGAAGATAACGCCACCAAAGCCTCCTGCAATCGCCACCGGCATGACCCCTGCCGGACAGTAACCGGCACCGGCCATGGTCACTGCTTGCTTGGCAGCCCGGATACCTATGGATTTGGGATCCATTGTTTCAAACATCTCCAGTCCCATCCGACTGCCGGGATTGAAGGTGCCGGTCTGGCTCTCTCCGTTCATCTCCGCCACGGCGCTCAGGGCCAGTCGGGTCCGAATTTGCCGGTCCGTGGTGTAAAGGCCCTCAGAGTTAGCAATCAGGATGTGTCGGTCCGTGTCTCCCAGCGAGGCCGAGACCTGCCGGATCGCCTGATGGTAGTCCCCTGCCGCAAAGTAGGCCTCTTTCAGAATGGCAACCTTCTCACGGTTGCCTACAGAGGAAGGCACAATACGCACCGGATGGATATCTCCAAAGATTCGTTCCTTCAGTACGATGTCCACGCAGGCACTCCCCTGCCCCAACGCATCCGCAGCCTGTGCCGCGCAGCGAAGCAGTCCCTCCTCGGAGATATCCACCGTGGTTGCCATGACACTGCGCAGGCCCTTGTACACCCGTACCGCCGCACCGCTGGTCACTCCATCGCTGGCGGCATCCACCCGCTTATCAATCATGTGAATGGAATGGGTTGCAGTATGCTCGGCAAATAATTCCGCAAAATCCCCACCGGATGCCATCGCCCGTCCAAGGATTCGCTCACATACTTCTCTCGTTATCATGAAATGCCCTCGTTTCCTTATGGATATAGACCTATTCTACCACGTTTTCCGGTCGGTTACAATCGATAAATTATTGTTTAGCGACTACCGCAAAAACAAAATACCATGTCATTCCGAGGGAGCGTAGCGACCGTGGGAATCCGTTTTCTCTACGGATTGCGAGGAGTACGGATTGCCACGGCCCTTCGGGCCTCGCAATGACATACCTTAACTGGAGTGCGGTGCTTCGTACGCTAAACGATAATTTATCTCATAAGGAGGTGCCTTATGGTTTTATATGCGGATATGGCCGGTGAGCGGCTGGATGCGTTTGTGGCCCGGTGCGGCGAGGGACTCAGCCGTAGTGCCGCCCAGAAGCTGATTGAGGAGGGGCTGGTCCTGCGCAATGGTCGTCCCGGCAAAAAAAACGATAAACTGAGCATCGGTGATGCCATCGAGTACACCCTCCCGGAACCTAAGGAGGTGGACATCGTCCCCACCGAGATGCCCCTGGACATCGTCTACGAGGACGAGGATCTGCTGGTAATCAACAAGCCCAAGGGGCTGGTGGTGCATCCGGCGGTGGGGCATCAGGACGATACGCTGGTCAACGGTTTGCTCTACGCTTTAGGCGATGACCTTTCCGGTATCAATGGCGAGTTACGTCCGGGCATTGTTCACCGAATCGACAAGGATACCTCTGGCCTGCTGGCGGTGGCGAAGAACGATTTGGCCCACACCATGCTAGCCAGCCAGCTGAAGGACCACTCCATGGCCCGGACTTATGAGGCCATCGTCTGCGGCTCCTTCCGGGAGGACAGCGGCACAGTGGATGCGCCCATCGGGCGGCATCCCTCGGACCGGAAGAAAATGACGGTTACGGAACGCAATTCCAAGCGTGCCGTCACTCATTGGGAGGTGGTGGCCCGGTATCGGGGGTATACCCACATCCGATGCCGACTGGAGACAGGTCGCACGCACCAGATTCGTGTCCACATGGCCCACATTGGGCATCCCATTTTGGGTGATACGGTCTATGGACGTAAAAAGCCGGAGTTGGGGCAGGATTCGCAGGTGCTCCACGCCGGGGCACTGTGCTTTTCCCACCCCCGGGACGGACGGCCGGTGATGGTCTTCGCTCCCCTGCCGGAATATTTCCAGCAGGTGCTGGAAAAGCTGGAGCGAATGGGCTAAACGATAATGCACCTATGGAAAATGTTGTATATAATGAATTTTTCTCGAAATACTTGAAATTTTGGGAAAGCATGATATAATTATGAGGATTATCAAACAATAAGGAGGTGCAAGCGCAATGGATATGATTAAGAAGTTCTTCCCCTTCGCCTTCAACTTCAAGGAAAAGGATCTGACCGGTCTGATCGTCAGCATCGTGATTCATCTGGTGGTGGGCATCGTGGGCGGTCTGCTGATTGGTCTGCTGGCCTGGATTCCGATTATCGGCATCATCCTGGGTCTGGTGGGCGGCATTCTGGACCTGTACTGCCTGGCCGGCATCGTCTTTGCCATCCTGCAGTTCTGCGGTGTGCTGAAATAAGTACATGAAAAAACGGAGCTGGCGATGCCAGCTCCGCTTTTTATGGAGGAAATATGAAAAGACCCTTAAAATATTCCATCATCGCTCTGGCGATGGTTCTGATATACATCCTCGGCGCACTGACGATTCCTCCGGCCATTCACCCGGAGGCTGAAGCGGTGGCGTTACCCGGGGCGGCGACCGGCGAGCGAATCGCTTGCATCGATGACAACGTGCAGGCGCTGGTCTGGCGGATTCGGATGATTGAGGCGGCACAGCAGGAGCTGATTCTTTCCACCTTTGATTTCGGAACCGGTCAGGCTGGTCAGGACATGATGGCGGCCCTGTACGCCGCCGCGGAGCGTGGTGTTACCATCAAGCTCCTGCTGGACGGCTACAACAGTGGCGATACCCTCTCCAGCGCCCACTTTTTCTCTCTTGCGGCCCTACCCAACGTGGAGGTCCGGGTGTATAATAAGCTGGAACTGCTGACGCTCTGGGATGCCAACTTCCGGATGCACGATAAATACATCATCGTGGATCGGCAGATGTATATGCTGGGCGGTCGGAACACCAATGACCTGTTCCTGGGCACCTACTCCGCTACCCCCAACATTGACCGTGATATTTTGGTCTGGGGCACCGGGCTGGATGGATCACTGGGCCAGCTGATGGACTACTTCCAAAAGGTCTGGGACAGCGAAAACTGTCAAATCCAGAGTGGCTTCATCGCTGATCCGGACAGTGTATCGTCCCTGACGGAGCGGTATCAGTGGTTGAAATCCGTTTATCCCGATGCGTTTGGCTTCACCGACTGGGAAGGCCAAACGATAGTGGCCCGAGGGGTATCCCTGATTTGTGGCGATGTGGAGGCCGCCGGCAAGGCGCCGCTGGTTTGGAAACAGCTGTGCGCCTATATGGCGCAGGGCGAGGAAGCGGTGATTCAGACCCCCTACGCCGTTTGCGACGATATGATGTATGAAGATTTGACGGCCATTGTCGATGGCGGCACGAAGGTGGAGATTCTAACCAACTCTCCGGAGACCGGAGCCAATCCCTTCGGTTGTACGGATTTGCGCAACCAGCGACAGAACATCCTCGACACCGGGGCCAGTCTGCTTGAGTTTGCCGGGGACCATTCCCTGCATTCCAAGACGATTTTGATTGACGACGATATCAGCATCGTTGGATCGTTCAATATGGATATGCGCTCGGCGTATATCGACACGGAGACCATGCTGGTGATTGATTGCCCGGAGCTGAACCAGATGCTTCGTGGGCAGATGGAGGAAATGGAGGCCCAGAGCCTGCGCACCGATGCCGACGGCACCCAAACCCCCGGCCCCAGTTACGAAAAGCAAGAGCTGGGCTTCTGGAAAGCGCTGGCCTATGCCTTGCTGGGACTGGTAGGCTGCGTCATCCGGCATTTGATGTGATTGGGAAATAAATGACTGTTTGCCGTTAATAATGGGGTAAATTCCATGAAAAAGAAACATAAAAAAATGCTGATTCGTGGCATTGTAGCCGCTGTGCTGCTGGTGGCGCTGGTGGTGGGCCTTGTGCTGGGTCTGCGCGGCTGTAACCGGCCCACTCCTGTCCCCACCGCCAACCCGGTGCGTCTGCCGGGCATCGATGTATCCGCCCATCAGGGAGAAATCGACTGGCAGGCGGTGGCGGATTCCGGTGTCCGATTTGCCATGATTCGGTTGGGTTACCGGGGCTACGAGACCGGTCAGGTCCATGTGGATCAATACGCCCAGCGGAATCTGCAGGGTGCCCGGGAGGCTGGCCTTCTGGTGGGCGCTTATTTCTTCTCACAGGCCCTGAACGAGCAGGAGGCCCAGGAGGAGGCCGCACTGGCGCTAGAGGTGCTGGACGGATTCCGGCTGGATTTGCCCCTGACCTACGACTGGGAGTATGTGTCCCGTGAGGCCCGGACTGGGGATATGGATGGGGAAACCCTGCTGATTTGCGTGGATGCTTTCTGCGCGGCGGTGGCAGAGCGGTATGAGCCGATGATTTATTTCAATCAGGAGCTGAGCCGGACACTGTTAGATTTGGAGCAAGTGGCGGAACTTCCCTTCTGGTATGCCCGTTACGACGATACGCTGGAGACAGATTTTCCGGTGCGGATGTGGCAGTATACCGACAGCGGTTCTGTCCCCGGCATCACCGGCCCCGTAGACCGGGATTGGTACTATCCTTGAATAATGATAGAGGGCGTGCTGTTGCACGCCCTCTCAGACTGTCAAAAAGTACTTTCTGCGGTAAATTATCGTTTAGCGTACGAAGCACTGCACCCAAAGCCTCCCTCTGACGAGGGAGGTGGGCCGCCGAACGGCGGCTCGGAGGGAGAGAAAATGTTGAAATTCTTCTCTCCCCCAGTCGAAAATCAAAGATTTTCGCCACATAGTTTATTGTTCGATTGCCGCTGGCAATCGTATATTTACAATCGCTTCGCTACCCTCAAAGAGGGGGCCAAGAGATGGTGCGTACTGTTACACCGCTAAACAATCATTTACCGTTCCATCAAAAAATAGACGCGAATTTGGCTATTTTTGTTCACATTCCTATATTGATTTTCCATTCCTCATGGTGTATGATATCATTGCAAAGAATGGGATGCCCAAATGGGACATCACTACTTATTTTATGAAAGAGGTAACTAATATGGCACAGCTTGATCTGACCAAGTATGGTATCACCGGTACCACCGAGATCATCCACAACCCCTCCTACGAGGCCCTGTTCGAGGCCGAGATGGATCCCACCCTGGAGGGCTTTGAAAAGGGCCAGCTGACTGAGCTGGGCGCCGTCAACGTTATGACCGGCATCTACACCGGCCGTTCCCCCAAGGATAAGTTCATCGTCATGGACGACACCTCCAAGGACACTGTGTGGTGGACCTCCGACGAGTTCAAGAACGACAACAAGCCCGCCTCCATCGAGGCTTGGAATGCCTGCAAGGAGCTGGCTCTGAAGGAGCTGTCTAACAAGAAGCTCTACGTCATGGACGTGTTCTGCGGCACCAACCCCGACTCCCGTATGGCCATCCGCTTCGTGGTGGAAGTGGCATGGCAGGCCCACTTCGTCAAGAATATGTTCATCGCTCCCACCGAGGAGGAGCTGGCAAACTTCGAGCCTGACTTCGTGGTCTACAATGCTTCCAAGGCTAAGGTTGAGAACTATAAGGAGCTGGGCCTGAACTCCGAGACTGCTGTCCAAGTCGGATCGTAGCCATGTCGTTCTGTGAGCCAAGGAGTTGACCAGGAAGGTTGTCTTCCTAAGACCGCTTGGCCTCCGACTTCTTGGAGGTCAGGTTGAACAGAACAGCGGTCTCGGAGTTCAGGCCCAGCTCCTTATAGTTCTCGACCTTAGCCTTGGAAGCATTGTAAACAACGAAGTCAGGCCCGAAGTTTGCCAACTCCTCCTCGGTGGGAGCGATGAACATATTCTTAACAAAATGTGCCTGCCATGCCACTTCCATCACAAAGCGGATGCCCATGCGGGAATCGGGGTTGGTGCCGCAGAAGACGTCCATGACGTACAGCTTCTTGCCGGACAGCTCGTTCAGAGCCAGCTTCTTGCACTCGTTCCAAGCTTCGACGGAAGCAGGCTTGTTGTCGTTGGCAAACTCCTTGGAGGTCCACCACACGGTGTCCTTGGAGGTATCGTCCATAACGATGAATTTATCTTTGGGGGAACGGCCGGTGTAGATACCGGTCATAACATTCACAGCGCCCAGCTCAGTCAGCTGGCCCTTCTCGAAGCCTTCCAGGGAAGGATCCATCTCTGCTTCAAACAGAGCTTCGTAGGAAGGGTTGTGGATGATCTCAGTAGCGCCGGTAATACCGTACTTAGTCAGATCAAGCTTTGCCATAGTATTGTTACCTCTTTCATAATTAAAGTAATACCAAACCTTCCCGGTTCAGTATCCCATATTTCGCAACTGTATCGTACACCATTCCGGGCAAAAAATCAATAATAAACTTGAATTTTTTTGAAAATCTCTCAGTTGGCTTCTCTCACGCGGGGTATCGATCCTTAGAAGTCCCCCGCCAGGTATTTTTTGAGAAAAAAGGTTTACATTTGCAAAATTTCGTGGTAATATGATATTTGGTGAAGGATGGGGCTTTCTGGAAAGCCTTCCAACCGTCTATTAAATCCATATCACGGAGGTTATATAAATGGCAAGAAAAGTTCAGTTTGTAGAGACTGTTCTGCGTGACGCACACCAGTCTCTGATCGCCACCCGGCTCCCCTTTGAGAAGTTCGACCCCATGCTCGAAACCATTGACAAGGCCGGCTACTATGCTGCCGAGTGTTGGGGCGGTGCTACCTTTGATGTCTGCCTGCGGTATCTGAATGAAGATCCCTGGGAACGGCTGCGTAAGATCCGGGCCAAGATGCCCAACACCAAGCTGCAGATGCTGCTGCGTGGCCAGAATGTTCTGGGCTACTCCCACTATCCCGATGACTTCGTAAAGCTGTTCGTTGCCAAGGCAGTGGAAAACGGCATCGACGTGATCCGTATCTTCGATGCTTTGAACGATACTGCCAACATGAAGGTCGCTATGGAAGCTACCCTGAAGGCCGGCGCCATTGCCTCCGGTACCATTTCTTACACGACTTCTCCCGTCCATACCCACGCCAAGTATGTGGAGATGGTCAAGGAGCTGAAGGAAATGGGTGCCTCCACCATCTGCATCAAGGACATG
>JAZQIN010000009.1:0-5021 GCA_045541155.1 Faecousia sp. | reverse complement strand
CCCCGTGGCTTGTATTATTTCAAAATGTTACTTTGTATTGTAGGTCACCACTAAAAACTCCCTTTCCGCGAAGTGCCCGCTCTTTTGCTCCAACTTATGCTTATAAAAACCTTGAAATACATCCAGTATTCCTGCGGTTTTTACCACATAATTTGAAGCAAAATTCTTGGGCACCCACTCGAAATTGAGTTTTTAGAGGTGCCCTATAATTTACGTAGGGAATAAAAACAGGGCTTGCTGTCGTGGGACAGCAAGCCCTTGAGGGATTTATCGATTGGAGGGAGTCAGTCCCGCTCCAGAATCTCCTTCAGCTTCTTGGAGCCGGTGGAGGCAAAGAGGCTATCGTCACTGTAAGCGTAAATGTTGCCGTCGGTGGAGTTGTATACGCCATCAACGTCGCCCAGGATCTTCTTGCCGGACTTGCCGTTATCCACAACGTACAGGTCGTCGTCTACCACATAGTAGAGTCTGTCCTTGTTGCTCAGCGCCAGACCGGAGCTGAAATCCACATCGTCGGCAATCTCCTTGGGGATGCCGCCCTTCTTGCCGTTGACGCTCATCAGGCTGTCGAAATCATCGGTGAAGTAGACGTACTTCCGGTCGGAGGTGACCACATAGGATACGTTGTCACGCACAATGGTCTTAGCGGCTTCGCTGGCACGCTCGCCCTTGCCAATCTCGATGACACGCAGCTCTCTGTTGTCGTAGATGTAGTACAGATACTCGGCGGAAGCGTCCAGCTGCATGCGAGAAGCCTTGGACACCAGCTTGATGTCCTTGTTCTTCTTAATCATGTAGGCCTCGCCCTCGTCGCTCTCGTACACATGGCCGTACAGGTCGGAAACGGGGTAGGTCTCGCCCATGCGGTCACTGCCGGGGGCGATAATCAGATCCAGAGAATCGGAACTGGCCTTCACGGCTTCCTTGCCGTTCTTGGAAATGTAGGTCTTGCCGTCTTTGTTCTCGAAGATGACCTGCGCATGGTCATCATTGAAACGAACGGAGCCGCTGAGACTCTCCAGCTTGCTCTTCTCGCCCTTCTTGTTGAAGGAGTAGAGGTAGGTCTCGCCGTCCTTCTCCATGCCAACGTAAATCTGCTTACCGCTGTTGGACAGGCCATACAGGTAAGTGTCATCGTCGTCGTTGATGGAGGTGCTATCTTTGCCCTTGAACAGCATCAGCTCGTCGCCGTCCTCGCCGTTATCCTCGTAGTAGGCAACGGACTTGCCATCGGGAGAAATCTTGAAATTGTAGTTGGCCAGATTGTCTGTAATCTCGGTGGACTTGGCGTTGCTGACCGTAGCCACATACAGGGAGGTGTTTTCGTCGTCCTCGCCACGGGTGGCATAGGCGACGCCCTTACCGGAAACGCTCAGCTCAAAGCTGGTGACATCGTCGGCCACGGACTTCACCTTGGAACCCTTAATCACATACAGCTCACCCTCGCCGGTGAGAATAGCGGCAGCCTTGCCGTTCAGGCAGGTCTCGAACTCCTCGATGCCTTCCTTGGTGCTGATGGTGTCCTTCAGGACCTTCTTGTCAACGATGATGCTGACTTCGTCGTCACTGGTGAACTCGTAGGTGATGGTCTGCTCCAGTTCGACAAAGCCGTTGCCGCCAAAGAATACAGCGCAGATAATCATCAGGGCAATCAGCACAACAGTGCCGCCCAGAATGCCGGTGCGCAGCTTCTTGTTGCTCCACAGGGCCTTAATCTGGGTGCCCATGGGCTTGGCGATGGCAAGCAGCCGATCCTTGACCTCGGTTGCGTCAAACTTTGCCTTAGGCGCAGCAGACGCAGAAGCCTGAGGTGCCGGGTCGGTCAGAACGGCCGCATCCTGAGCAGGCATGACAGAGCCGCAGCCAACGCAGAACTTGGATTCGGGCGTATTACTGGCGCCACAAACGGGACAATTCATAAATATGCTCCTTTCAATATTTAATGATACCGGGTCGATTATACCACACCTTTATCTAGATTGTCAATTGATTTCAGTTGGGTTTCAATCGTTTATGGTGTGGGAGAAATAGATTAAGCCCAATTGAAATGGTAGAAATACACAAAAAAGTGGAGTGATTATGTTATTTTGTATTGAAAAATCCACAATGCCTGTTATAATATCATTGGATTATTAAGGACGCAGAGCTGGTGCGCCGCTCAGACCGTCCATAAGAAAGGAACTGTGATGACCATGGTTGATTTACGTGCGAAGCCCTACCTGCTCGGTGACGAGGATATCCAATGGGTGACTGCTACCATCGCTGCTATGACCGCCGAGGAAAAGGTTGGTCAGCTGTTCTTCCAGCTTACTGCGTCTCAGGAGGAGTCCTATCTGAAGGAACTCATGGAAAAATACCATCTGGGCGGCTGCCGCTACAATGCGATGCCCGGCGCAAAGGTCCTGGCGCAGAACCGAACGCTCCAGAAATACGCAAAGATTCCTGTGTTCATCGCCTGCAATCCGGAGCAGGGCGGCAATGGTGTTTGCCCTGATGGCACCTTCGTTGCCAACCAAATCAAGGTCGGTGCCACCGGCAAGACCGAGTACGCCCGTGCCATGGGACGTGTTTCCGGCGCGCAGACCTTCGCCACTGGTTGCAATATGACCTTCGCACCTGTGGTGGATATCACCTACAACTGGGAGTGCGAGGAGGTTTTGGCCCGGGCTTACGGTCATGACCCTAAGCTGGTTGCTACCATGGGCAAGGCGTACATGGACGGCGTTCATGATACCCCCGGTGTCGCTTCCTGCGCCAAGCATTTCCCCGGAAACGGACAGGACTATCGGGATGCCCATATGTCCAACAACATCAACCACTTCGGTGAGGAGGACTGGATGGCCTCCTATGGTTATGTGTACAAAACACTAATCGATGGTGGTCTGGATGCTATCATGGGCGGACATATCATGATGCCCACCTATATGCAAGAGCTGAATCCCGATATCACCATGGATGAAATGATGCCCGCGACCCTGTGTCCGGAAATCATGACCGGTTTGCTCCGGGACAAGCTGGGCTTTAATGGCATGGTGGTTACCGATGCTTCCCACATGGTGGCTATGACCAATCGGATGAAGCGGAAGGATATGCTTCCTGCCGCTATCAACGCCGGCTGTGATATGTTCCTGTTCTTCAACGACCCGGACGAGGACTATGGCACTATGCTGGATGCCTACAAGAGCGGCATCATCTCCGAAGAACGGATGGTGGAGGCGTTGACCCGTATCCTTGGCTTGAAGGCCAAGATGGGCCTGAACAAGAAGTCGGTGGAAGAATTGTGTCCCTCTGACGAATACTGCGCCGCAGAGCTGAACAATCCGGAATACAAGGCGGTTGCCGGTGAAATTACCAAGGATTGCTTGACGCTGGTCAAGTACAAGGACGAGGGTGTGTTGCCCCTGAGTCCTGAGAAAACGAAGCGGATTATGATTGTACCCATTAAGGGAGCGGATGGCCCCATGGCTGCGTTGGCGGCGATGGCAATGGGCATGGGCGGAGCAAAGAAGACCCCTGCTGAAAAACTCCGTGAACGCCTGATTGAAAAGGGCTTTGACGCATTCATCTACGTCAGTCCGCTGGACAAAATCCTTGCTGACGTAAAGGCCGGTAAGCCCTTTAATCTGAATATCTATTTTGCCGGTAAGAACGCTATCAGTGATTTCACCTCTCAGCAGGATTTGGTGATTTCTTTGTTCAATGTGGCAAACGGACATCCAGCCTTTGGTATGTCCAAGGGCGGTGGCGAGATTCCGTGGTACGTCCATGAACTGCCAGTGGTGGGCATCTCTGTGAACAAGCCTACCATGCTGGCAGACGCGCCTATGCTGCGTACCTATATCAATGCCTACGACAGCAACGATGATACTATGGACGCATTGGTGGAGGCGCTGCTGTCCGGCCCCGATGCCTTCAAGGGCACCGATCCCATCGACAGCTACTGCGGTATGTGGGATACTCATATGTAAGGAGGCTATCATGTCGGTTTTCGATACCTTTGAGAGAAAGCATGACTTTCTGGTGTGCGTGGACTCCGACGGCTGCGCCATGGACACCATGAACTGCAAGCATTTTCATTGCTTTGGTCCTTGTATGGTTATGGAGTGGGATCTGGAACAGTGGCGTGTCCCTATTCTGGAAAGCTGGAATCAGGTGAACCTGTTCCAGGTGACCCGTGGCATTAACCGGTTTAAAGGACTTGCAGTGGCACTTACGGAAATCAACCAGCGTTACACCCCTATACTTGGGGTGCAGACCCTATGCGATTGGGTGGACAATGCTAAGGCGTTGTCCAACGATGCGCTGATTGAGACAATCGCTCAAACCCCGGAAGGGGAGGGACGGCAGTGTCTTGAAAAAGCACTTGCTTGGAGCAAGGCGGTGAATGTGAGCATCGTTCAGCTTCCTGAGGAACTGAAAGTGCCCTTTTCCGGTGCCCGGGAAGGACTGGCGGCTGCGCATGAATTTGCGGACGTTGCAGTGGTATCCAGTGCCAATCGGGATGCGGTAGCGGAGGAGTGGACGGCCCATGGACTGCTGGCGCATACGGATATCCTGCTGGCCCAGGACTGCGGCAGCAAGGCCCACTGCATCGCAGAGATGCTAAAGTTCGGCTATGCGCCGGATCATGTGCTGATGGTGGGTGATGCCCCCGGAGATTGTGACGCAGCAGAAACCAACGGAGTCTGGTATTATCCGATTCTTGTGAACAAAGAGGCCGAGAGCTGGCAGGAACTGAAGGATGTGGCACTGGAGAAATTGCGTAGTCTGGACTTTAAGGACTACCAGCCGGAGAAAAAACATCAGTTTCTGGCTAATTTGGGCGGATAAAATGATCAACGTGGCTGCTGCGATTTGCGGCAGCCACGTTTATGAGTGACGTAAATTATCGTTTATGGCATTGCTGACGCAATGCAATGCAAAATTCAAAATGCAAAATGCAGAATAAATGGTGTCGGCGTTGCCGACAATATATCATCATTTCCGCAGGAAATACAATCATTTTGCATTCAGCATTCTGC
>JAZQIN010000008.1:0-4647 GCA_045541155.1 Faecousia sp. | reverse complement strand
CCCAGTGCGCACACTGGGCGGAGAGGGTGTCCTATCATTGTTTTGACACCCTCTCAGTCAAAAATCAAAGATTTTTGCCAGCTCTCCCAGAGGGAGAGCCAAGTTTGGTGCGGAGCAATCTTACACCGCTAAACAATAATTGATAGATTTAGGAGGGAAAGAATCCCACTTTTGGGCAGAAAAATCCAAACTAACTATTGTGCATCCGTGGTTTTTTTGATATAATGTTTAATAAATGATTATAATGGATGTGTATTGCTTTGAAATATGGAGTTTGGAACGTATCAGAACCGGAGATGAGAGCTGTCAACACGCTGGTCAGCGGCGGTTATTCCCCCCTCAGTGCCATGATTTTAGCCGCCCGGGGGATGTCCTCCCTCGACGAGGCCCACGCCTATCTGGACTGCGACTGCCTCATGCCCGACCCCTTCCTCATGACCGACATGGACCGTGCCGCCGGACGGGTAGGCCTTGCCATGTCCCGAGGAGAAAAAATCGCCGTCTACGGCGACTACGACGTGGACGGTATCACCGCCACCTGTCTGCTTTACGACTTCCTCCGCCGCCATGGGGCGGATGTGGTTTCCTACATCCCCGGCCGGATGGAGGAGGGCTACGGCCTGAACCGAATGGCCATCGATCAGCTCCACGGCGAGGGCGTCAAGCTGATTATCACCGTAGACTGCGGCATTACCGCCGTTACCGAAGCGCAAATCTGCAAGGATTTGGGCATTGATTTGGTCATCACCGACCATCACGAATGCAAAGACACCTTGCCCGATGCAGTAGCAGTGGTGGATCCTCACCGTTTCGATGGGGGCTACCCCCACAAAAATCTGTCCGGCGTAGGCGTGGCCTTCAAGCTGGCCTGCGCCCTATGCGGCGACCCCTATCAGGTACTGGAGAACTACGCCGACATGGTCTGCCTCGGTACCGTTGCGGATGTGATGCCCTTGCAGGGAGAGAACCGGGTATTCGTGTCCCGTGGACTCAAGGCCCTGCGCAGCTCCCGTCGTCCCGGCATCGTTGCCCTGATGAAGGAGTGCGGCTGCACCGCTGACCAGCTCAACGCCACCTCCATCGGTTTCATGCTGGCCCCTCGCATCAACGCAGCCGGACGCATGGGCAAAATCGATTTGGCAACGGAGCTGTTTCTCACCGACGACCCGGAACGTGCTACTTACCTGGCCAAAGCCCTGTGCGACCTGAACCGCCAGAGGCAGGCAGTGGAATCGGAAATCTACGCCGAAGCCAGCGCCATGCTGTCCGACTACAAGGATGCGGAGGCTATCGTGCTGGCTGGAGAGACTTGGCATCAGGGTGTGGTGGGCATTGTCGCCAGCCGCATTGCCGAGGAATACAGCTGCCCCACCTTCCTGATTTGCATGGACGGTGACCACGGCAAGGCCAGCTCCCGAAGCTACGGTGGCTTCAATCTGTTTTCTTCCCTGACCTCCCTGTCCCACTTACTGGAGAGCTACGGCGGTCACGAGCTGGCAGCCGGCTTTACCATCTCCCGTGAAAACATCGACCTGTTCCGGCAGGAAATTTGCCGCGTTGCCGGGGATTTCTATGCGCAGGTGGATTCTCGCACTACCCTGGAGGTGGACTGCGCTGTACCGCCGGAGCTTCTGAGCGTATCCGGCATCGAGTCGCTGGCAGCGCTGGAGCCCTGCGGCAACGGCTGTCCCAAGCCGGTGCTGATGATGGAGCGGCTTCAGGTGGAGCGCATCACCATGGTGGGCAACGGTCGCCATATGCGCCTGCGGCTGCGTCAGGGCCGATTCAGCCTTAACGCCATCTACTTCTCCGCCACCCCCGAGACCGCCTCCATCCAAATCGGCGATCTGGTGGACGTGGCGTTCTACCCCCAAATCAACGAATTCCGTAGCGAGCGGACCGTCCAGCTGAACGTGCTGGATATCCGTCCGGCTTGCGTTGCTGTCTGTTCTCCTAAGACCTCCGACTACCGTGCCCTCCGCCGGGGCACCCTCTCGGCTCAGTCCGCCTCGGCGCTGATGCCCGACCGGACCACACTGGGCATGGTATGGCGTTACCTCGCCGCCCAACCCGGGCCTTTGACCGAATCCCCCATGTGCCTGTGCCGAAAAATCGTCCGCTGGTCCGGCCTGCCCCTGAGTTTGGGACAGTTGATGACCTGTCTGGACATCTTTACGGACGTGAAACTGCTGTCCCTGACCCGTCAGCACCGCACCATCACCATCACCCTTGCCCGCTTCGCCGGCAAGGCCGACCTGAATCAAAGCCAGACCATGCAGCGGCTGCTGCAGGCGAAAGAGAGCTGAATCATGGAAACATTTGCTGAACATTACGGAGCCATGTGCGCCGCCATCCTGAAGCGGATGCCCGGTGCGGACATTGAGCTGATTGACCGGGCGGTGGACTACGCCCGACGCAAGCACATCAATCAGAAGCGCAAGGACGGCTCCCCCTATATCATCCACCCACTGGCAGTGGCCCAGATTGTCACCGAAATGGGACTGGACACCGATGCCATTCTGGGTGCGGTGCTCCACGACTGCATCGAGGACACCGATGCCTCCCACGACGAAATCGCCCGTTTATTCGGCGAGACAGTGGCTGAGCTGGTGGAGGGCGTTACCAAGCTCACCCGGGCGGACTTCTCCTCCACCGAGGAGGCCCAGATGGAAAACCTGCGCAAGATGTTCATGGCCATGTCCAAGGACATCCGGGTGGTTCTGATTAAAATTGCTGACCGCCTCCACAATATGCGCACCATGCAGTACCAATCCCCCGAAAAACAAATCAAAAAATGCCGGGAAACCATGGATATCTATGCGCCGCTGGCGCACCGCCTTGGTATACAGAAGATGAAATGGGAACTGGAGGATACCTCTTTGCGGTATCTGGACCCTCAGGGCTATGAGGACATCATGAGCTACCTCAACGCCCACCGGGAGCAGGACGAGGCCTTCATGCACACCATTCAGGACAAAATCACCATGCGTTTGGCCGCCGTGGGCATCCATAACACCACCTACGGTCGAATCAAGCACGTCTACTCCATCTATCGGAAGATGAAATCCCAAGGCAAGTCCATGGACGAGCTGTACGACGTGTACGCCTTCCGATGCGTGGTGGACTCCATCCCCGACTGCTACAACGTCCTGGGCCACATCCACGACCTGTTCAATCTGGTTCCGGGCCGGTTCAAGGACTATATCTCCACCCCTAAGCCCAATATGTACCAGAGCCTCCACACCACCGTCATTGGAACCCAGGGCATCCCCTTCGAGGTTCAGATTCGGACTTGGGAGATGCACGAGACCGCCGAATATGGCATCGCCGCCCACTGGAAGTACAAGCAGGGCACCGGCTCTGGCAATGAAAAAGACTTCGAGTGGGTCCGCCGCCTGCTGGAAAGCCAACAGACTACGGATGCGGAGGATTATGTAAACTCCCTCAAAATTGATATGTTCGATGACGAGGTGTTCGTCTTTACCCCCAAGGGCAAAATTGTGTCCCTGCCTGCCGGCTCCACCCCCATCGACTTCGCCTATGCCATCCATTCCGGCGTGGGCAACGCCATGGTCGGTGCTAAAGTCAACAACCGCATCGTGGGCATCGACACCCGGCTGAAAAACGGCGATATTATCGAGGTCCTCACCTCCAAAACCGCCAAGGGCCCCAGCCGGGACTGGCTGAACATCTGCAAATCCAATCAGGCCCGTACCAAAATCAAGCAGTGGTTCAAGAAGGAAAAACGGGAGGAAAACGTAATCCACGGACGTGCCTCCTTCGAGGGGGAAATGAAGCGTCTGGGCCTGCCCCTGCCGATTACCGTCGATCCGGAACTCGGACCGCAGCTGCTGAAAAAGCTGTCCTTCGGAAGCTGGGAGGATATGTACGCCGCCATCGGCTACGGCGGTCTCACCGCTGCCAAGGCTGTAGGCCGGATTCGGGACGATATCAACAAAGCCCTGAGGGTCCAGCAGAACGAAAAGCTCATGAATCCCCTGCGGATGACCCCGGAATCCGAGTCCGTCAAACGCAACCGCCACGCAGTCAACGGTGTGGTAGTGGAGGATATCGACTCCTGCATGATTAAATTCGCCAAATGCTGTACCCCGGTGCCTGGGGACGGCATCGTGGGCTTTATTACAAAGGGCTACGGCGTATCTGTCCACCGGATGGACTGCCCCAACGCTCAAAATCGGGAGGAGCCTCATCAGGCAGCCCGTTGGGTCCGGGTACACTGGGCTGCACAGGCAGAGCAGCCCTTCGATACCACGCTGGAGCTGGACTGCATCACCAGAGACGGCCTGCTGCTGGATGTGGCAACGGTGATGACCACCTCCCGGGTCCGGGTCAAAGAGCTGAATGGCAAGGATTTGCCCGGAGGCAAGAGTATGTTCACCGTCCGCTTCGAGGTCAAAAATGTCACCGAGCTGGAGACTATCCGTAAAAAGCTGCTGAACATCCGTGACGTCATCGGCGCAAGACGAGGACAAAACTAATGATACGATAAATTATTGTTTAGCGGACTAAGCACCGCACCATAAACAACGTATGTCATTGCGAGCCAGCGCGCACGCTGGCGTGGCAATCCGCTTATTCGGTAGCGTGTGTAGAGAACGGATTGCCACGTCGCTTCGCTCCTCGCAA
>JAZQIN010000007.1:0-12860 GCA_045541155.1 Faecousia sp. | reverse complement strand
TGTCATTGCGAGGCCCGAAGGGCCGTGGCAATCCGTACTCCTCGCAATCCGTAGAGAAAACGGATTCCCACGGTCGCTACGCTCCCTCGGAATGACATGGTATTTTGTTTTTGCGGTAGTCGCATAAACAATAATTTACATTGCAACTGTTCTTATGTACCGGGCAAATCGGTTACTGTATGTTGTCTGGGTGGATTGATTTTTTGATTTCGTGTGATATAATTACACCATAAAAAAGCATATGTGCGCTGGTCAAAAACAGTCAACCGTTTTGATTTGTGCCGAAATATCAAAGGAGATGGGAATATGAAGCTGGGAAAACGAATGGTATCTATGGTACTGCTGGTGGCGATGCTGCTATCGCTGCTGCCTGCTACCGTGTTTTCTGCCACGCAGGAGGGCACTGTGCTTTCCGCTCCGGAAATCTCTGAAGCCACTCCGGAAAACGTTGTTTTTGAGGAACCGGAGGGGACGGATGATACACCGGTGGGGGATATCATCATCACCGATAAGGCTTACCGTATCCAAATGAATCCAGATCGGCAATCCTACCGAATTCTGGAGTATCTGGGCAGCGCCACCAATGTGGTAATTCCCTCCGCCCATAATGGTCTGCCGATTACCCAAATTGGAGACTTCGCCTTTCAGGGGAAGAACGGTCTTCTCTCTGTGACCATCCCAGAAACCATCAAACGGATAGGGGAGGGGGCCTTTGATGGCTGCACCAGATTGAACTACCAAACCTATAACGATGGTCGTTATTTGGGCAGTGCCGGTAACCCCTACTATTACTATTGCGGCACCACGGATTCGAAGGTAGAAAGTGTAACTATGCACCCGGACACAAAGCTGGTAGCGGCCTATGCGCTGCGAGGCTGCGATGAACTGCGTCAGGTGCAGGTGCCCGATGGAGTGGTTCAGATTGGCTACGGCATGGTTTTTGGCTGCCCGATTGAGCAGCTGGAGCTGCCCTTCGTGGGCGAGCAGGGAACGGCGCTCAACGGTCAGTTTGGTTGGATTTTCGGCGCTAAAACCATGGGCGGCAACGTTTCTTATATACCTCAGACACTGAAATCCGTTGCCATCTATGGCGGTGAGTGCATCATGCAGGGGGCCTTCTACGGTGTGGACACGGTCCAGAGCCTGACGCTTCCGTATCTGGGTGGGTCTGTGGACAATACCCAGAACGCCTATCTGACCTACTACTGGGGGGCCAAAAGCTACGAACAAAATATCCTGCCTGAGAGCGTCCAATCGGTAACGGTGTTGGGCGGTGGGCTGAATAGCGCCTTCTATGAATGCACCGGTCTGACTCACGTTCGTGTGGAGAACATCCGCTCCGAATCCGGCAATTCTTTCAGAGGTTGTACATCACTGGTGGAGCTGCATCTGGGCGATGGCATTACGACCATCAGCGACAGTGCCTTCCAGGGGCTGCCTCTGGAGCGTGTGACGCTGGGTAATACCCTCACCACCATTGGAAATTATGCGTTCCAGAATTGCAAAAAACTGACGGACATCACCATCCCCGAGAGCGTGACCACCATTGGCGGTTATGCCTTTGGTAGCTGCTCTAATCTGAAGCGCATCACTTTCTCCGGTGGCGTCCAGCGCATCGGAATGTCTGCGTTCTATCAAACCACTGTGGACGAGGTACATATCAGCGATTTGGCCGCATGGTGCGCAATCGATTTTGAAAGCGGTGCCCAGCCCCTGCATTCCACAGCGCAGCTGTACATCAACGGTCAGTTGACCACGGATTTGGTGATTCCGGAGGGCGTGACCCAAATTGGCAGATATGCCTTCTACGGTTGGGACGGCCTCAGAAGCATCCATCTTCCTGCCAGCCTGACTGCCATTGGCACCTACGCCTTCAATAGCTGCGATGGGCTGGAGGATGTACATCTGGCGGATGTTGGCGCATGGTGTCAGGTGACGTTGCTGGACAGAGAGGCCAGCCCCTTGTATTATGCCGACCGGCTGTATGTAGGCGATACCCTCACCACGGATTTGGTAATTCCGGAAGGCACGACCTCCATCGGAGACTACGCCTTCGGCGGCTGTGGCGGCATCCAGAAGTTGACCCTTCCGGCATCGCTGGAAACCATTGGAACGGGGGCGCTGCCGTCAAAGGCGGCGGTGACGCTGGCGGATGGGAATACCCAGATGCGGCTCATTGACGGAATTCTGTACGATTCCACTGCCACCAAGGTTCTTTACATTTCCGGAAATCTGGCCAAACAGGTCACCATTCCTGCCGGTGTGACCTCCATCGGTGCCAGTGCCTTCAGAGGTTGCACCCAGCTGGAGCAGGTCATCATCCCTGAGGGCGTGACCACCATTGAAAGCTACGCCTTTTATGGCTGCAGCAACCTGACTTCCGTCACTCTGCCAAAGAGTCTGACCACGATTGCAAGCAATGCTTTTTATGGTTGTAGCAACCTGATTTCTATCACCCTGCCAGAGAGCCTGACCACCATTGGAAGCACTGCGTTCCGGGGCTGTAGCAAGCTCTACGAGGTTCACAACAATAGTACCACCCTGAGCCTGACGCTGGGCAGCTCTGGCAACGGCTACGTTGCCTATTACGCCAAGGTGCTGTTTGATCCGCAGGGAACCCCCACCTATAAAAGTGGCAGCACCGACTTTGCAGTGCTGGATACGCCGGAGGGCTTCCGCTTCATTCGTGAGAACGGACAATATAAGCTGGTGGCCTACAATGGCACCGCGGATACGGTAACCCTTCCGGAGAGCATCGAGGGTTTCTCTTATCAGATTTCCTATTTGCGTGGCGTGCGCCATGTGATTGTGCCGGAGGGGAGGACCAGCATCGACAGCTACGCTTTCCAAGACTGCTCTACGCTGGAGAGCATCACCCTTCCATCCACCGTGACCGCAATCTATAATTCGGCATTCAGCCGTTGTAGTAATTTGAAAACGGTTAATTTCTCCCAAGGGCTGAAATACATTTATGCGGATGCTTTCTATTATTGTACCGCTTTGGAGGAAATCCATCTTCCGGAGGGGGTCCTATCTGTCGAAAGCGGAGCTTTCCAGAACTGCACTTCGCTAAAGGCAGTGACGCTGCCCCGGAGCTTGTGGGGCATCTATAGTGGGGCATTCCGAAACTGCACAGCACTGGAGCGGGTGTACATCAGCGATATCGCAGCATGGTGTGCAGTGAAGCTTTACGACGAAACTGCCAACCCGATGTACTACGCATCGGAGCTGTATGTGAACGGAACGCAGGTCACCGAGCTGATGATTCCCGAGACGATCACTGCCATCGAAAGCTATGCGTTCGCAGGCTGCACCGGTGTAACGTCCATCAGCTTGCCTGCCAGCCTGAGCAGTTTGGGCACCAAGCCCTTCTCCTCCGCCGTCACCTTGACGCTGGACCCTGACAACGGCAATTACCTGCTCTTCGATGGCATTCTATATGATAATCCTGTCACGAAGGTCATCTTTGTGTCCGACCGACTGCCAGAGCAGGTGCGTTTGCCGGAGGATTTGACCGCCATTGGAAATGGAATGTTCAAGGATTGGACCCAGCTGGTCAACATTACCATCCCCGAGGGTGTGACCAGCATTGGTAGTTCTGCCTTTTACGGCTGCACCAATTTGAAGCAGGTCACGATTTGCGCGGGCGTGACCAGCATCGGCAGTTCTGCCTTTTACGGTTGCACCAGTCTGGAGGAAATCATCATCCCGGAGGGGGTGACCAGTATTGGCAGTTCCGCTTTCATGAAATGCACTAGCCTGAAGCAAATTCGACTGCCGGAAAGTACAACAGTGTTGGGCAGTCAGGTTTTCTACGAGTGTACCGCTCTGGAGCAGGTGCAGTTGCCCAGTGGATTGACGGTTCTGGGAAGTTATTTGTTCCAGAATTGCGTCAATCTGCGAGAAATCACCCTTCCGGACGGTCTTACTACCATTTCGGATAATGCGTTTGCGTATTGCGCCAAGCTGGAGAAAATCACCATCCCTCAGGGCGTGACCGATATTGCGCCTTCTACCTTCTTACAATGTGTCGCTTTGGAACAGATCAGCCTTCCTGAAAATCTCAGAACCATTGGCAGCAGCACCTTTTCCGGGTGCGTTGCGCTGAAGCAGTTGACGCTGCCAAACACCGTCACATCTATTGGAAATCGTGCGTTCAATCTTTGCGAATCGCTGGAGCAGATAGAGATTCCGGCCGGGGTGTTGGCCATCAACGATTATACCTTCAGTGGTTGCACCAGTCTGAAAAAACTGAGTCTGCCGGAAACGGTGACCACCATTGGGACGGAGGCCTTTGCGGCCTGTATTGCGCTGGAGAGCGTAACCATTCCCGAAAATGTGACCGCCATTGGTGTTGGTGCTTTCAATAATTGTGACGCGCTGGTGGCGCTTTCCATTCCTGTCGGTGTCACCCAAATCGAGAAGGACACCTTCAGTAGCTGTCAGAGACTGGAGCGGGTTACGTTGCCTGATGGTATCACCGCCATTGGTGAAGGTGCCTTTGGCTACTGTTCCAGCCTGCAAGCGATTTCCCTTCCGGAGTCCGTGACGACCATCGGCAGTGCTGCCTTTATGGAATGTACCGCTTTGCAGACGATCACCATTCCTGCTGGCGTTACCGCACTCAGCGACTCGATTCTATCCGGGTGTGAACGGCTGGAGGAGGTTATTCTGCCTGACGGGCTGACGGAGGTGGGGAGTGCAGCCTTTGCCAACTGCTCCGGACTGACGCAAATATCTCTGCCTGACACGGTTACCGCCATCGGCAGCTCCGCCTTTCTTTCCTGCTATGGCCTTCGCCAGATTCAAATCCCTGCTGGGGTGAGCAGCATTGGCGACAAGACGTTCCAGGCGTGCAATCGTTTGAGGAAGGTGAGTCTGCCCTCTGGTCTGACCAGCATTGGAAGCTACGCTTTTCAAAATTGCGACATTTACGAAATTGCCCTGCCGGAAGGCCTGAACACCATTGGAAGAAATGCCTTCGCTTATTGCTACGACCTGACAGATATCACCATCCCGGCCTCGGTGACCTCCATCGGAAGCAGCGCGTTCTATTCCTGCGCCTATCTCTATCGGGTGGCCAACCGGAGCAGCCTGAGCATCACTGCCGGGTCTACCAGCAACGGCTATGTGGCAGCCTACGCCCAAATGGTTGAGGACAAATCCGGCAACATCACCTACCGTAATCCCGGTGAGGCGTTCGCTATGATTGACACGGAGGATGGCTTCCGATTCGTTCGCAAATCCGGCCAGTATACGCTGCTGGGTTACTACGGCTCCGAGGAAACCATCACCCTGCCTCTGGACATCATGGGCTCCGACTACCAGATTTCCTGCCTCGTCTCAGCCAAAAATGTGCGCCTTCCCAACGGTATGACCTCCATCAACAGTTATGCACTGAACTGTTCAGGCATCGAGACCGTTACGATTCCCGAAACCCTCACAACCGTAGGCATCAGAGCCTTGCCGCTGAATACCACCATCATTCTGGAAGGGGAGAATCCAGTTCTTCGGCTGGTCGATGGCATCCTCTACAACCAGGATATGACGGAGATTGTCTATGTATCTGTGGATTTGCCGGAGGAGCTGACCATTCCGGACAGCATTCGAACCATCAATGGCTATGTCTTCAATAGCTGCACCGGGCTGAAGAAGCTGATTCTGCCCAATGGCATTCGGATAGAGGACGGTGCGTTCTCTGGTTGCACCAATTTGCGGCAGGTCCGCCTGAATGGCGCAACGCGGCTGGGCAGCAAAATTTTCTCCGGCTGCACAGCCCTGTCCATGGTCGAATACACCGGCGAGTACAACGAGTGGCGGCATGTCACCAAGGCCACCGACTGGAATGCTGAGGCACCGCAATTCCAGATGAGTTTCGGACCGGATACTGGCTACTGGTACGAAATGGACGAGAATTTGGAGCAGTTCTATATTTCCGTCTATCAGGGACAGGCCGAAGAATTGACGCCTGCTCCGATTTACAGTAGCCGACCGGTAACGGCGGTGCTGTCCAGAGCCTTTGCCGGTAACAAGAATCTCCGCACCGTCAGTCTGCCGGATAGCATTACCTACATTGGTGCCTACGCCTTTGCGGACTGCGGCGAACTGGAGCGGATTTCTTTCCCGGCCCAGCTCAATACCATGCAGCGTGGCGTGCTGTCCGGCTGCGATGGGCTGCAGTCGCTGGAGCTGCCCTTCCTGGGGCAGAGCGCCGTAGTGGATGAAACCTCCTATCTGGGCTATATTTTTGGTGCCTATTCCCATAAGGAAAATGGGATTTACCTTCCCGCAGACTTGACCGCCGTGACCCTGACGGACGTGCAAAGCCTTGCCCATCATGCTTTTTCCGGCTGCGCCGAGCTGAAGCAGATTATCCTTCCGGAAACACTGACCTCTGTTGGCGATTATGCCTTCAGCGGCTGTAGCTCTCTGGAGCGACTGGAGCTGCCCGATGAAGTGCGCACTGTGGGGGCTATGGCCATGAGCGGCTGCCATGGTCTGACTGAAATCACGATTGGTGCCGGACTGCGTTATGAGGGCATCGCGGACCTGGTTCAGGGCAATCCGTTGTTCGGCATCGACAAGAGTGCCTCCCGACTCAGTACCTATTCCGTATCTTCGGAGAATCCGGATTTTGCGGTGCTGGATGGCATTTTGTATCGGACTGTGGAGGTGGATGGCGCGGCACTGCCAGTGGAGGTGGTAGATGCGCCTGCACGTGCTAATTTGCTCCATTACACCCTCCCTGAACTAATTGTTAAAATCGGAAGCTACGCCTTCGCTTATAACAATACCCTCCGGGCCATTGATTTGGAATACGTACGGATGGTGGGCAGAAATGCGTTCTATAAGGCAGAAAACCTGATTTACGCCAATTTTGGCACGGCTGTCAATCCGGAGCCGCTGCCAGAGGGCGTGGACGAAATCTTCTACAATCAGTATGTGGGCGAGGAGGCCTTCATGGGCTGCAGCTCACTGCAAAGCGTGAACCTGGATAGTCAGATGCTCATTGGCATTGGCGCAGGTGCCTTTGCCGATTGCGACCAGCTAACCACCATCTCTCTCGGAAAGAACATCCAGACTGTGGGGTTGAACGCTTTCGGAACCTCCGGCAGCGGTGGCTCCGCTCTGGAGAGCGTTCTGGTACATGAGGATAACCCATTCCTGTGCAGCATCGACGGGGTGCTATACCAGCGCAATGCCGACAGCACGCTGACCCTGCTGCTGTATCCTGCCATGTCCGCGGCCTATGAGATGGAGGACGGAAAAGCTGTATTCCATCTGCCCACGGCGCAGGTCACCGCCATCGAAAGCTATGCCTTCCGGATGGCACAGCTGCTCAGCGGCGTGTCGATTCAGCCGGAAAATCCGCTACGTGTAGGCGATTACGCCTTTGCCGGAAGCCGACTGGAGCGAATTGAAATCGGTGCCAACGTCACCTCTCTGGGACTCCGGCGAGGGGAAGGCGAGTATACCGTATTCGCCGACTGCAACTATCTGGTGGATATCTCAGTGGATAGCGATAACCCTTACTATGCTTCCCAAGACGGTGTTCTGTTTGATCGAAATCAGACCAAGCTGATAAAGTATCCTGTAGCCAAAACAGGAACGGCCTATGCACTGCCCGATACGGTCAATACCATCGGCTCCATGGCCTTCAAAAACAATACCCATTTGCGCCATGTCCGGATTCCCTCCTACATCAGCACCGCTGGACTGGAGGCCTTCTACGGCTGTACCAGCCTGTCTCTGATTTTCTTCGACGGGGTGTACGCACCGGTCTCCATTCTGGAAAACGCCTTCACCACCTTCGACAGCGTAAACGAAACCCATCAGGCGAACCCCAGAACGCAAATTGGCTATTCCCGAGGTTATTATCTGGACGGCGAAGCAGGGGAACTGGGCTGGAGCAACTATGCCGACAGCTATAATCTGGTGCCCTGCGAAGCCCTGCCCCAGTGGGAAAACCGGGATGGTAATGAATTCTATGCCATCGTGGTGGTGGATTCCGAGGGACGAAGAATCAATCAGCTTCATGTTACCCTCACGGACCCCAATGGCACCAGCGAAACCGTCGCTACCGGTTCGGAGGGGGCCGCCGCCGGCGTTGCCATGTTCTATGACCTGTTTGCTACCACCGGTCTGGGCTTTGGCCTTTCCGTGGAGGGGAACTATGCGCTGAAGGTCTCCGACCCGGAGGGTGAATTCTTCACTTATGTGAACCCGTCGTTCCATCTGGACGAGCAAATGCGCGTCACTTATGTGACACTGACCACGATTCCCAGCATTTATGGCACCACCTGCGGTCAGGTGGATATCAACACCGAAAGCGCCGAAATTAACAAGGCGGAATACGGCTACAGCCATGTGGAGCTAATCGATGAAAGTCTGGGCTTCGTAGAAGGGAACATTCGCCAAACCGCCTCAGTCAGCGAGTATGTGGACATTTCCGCCATCGCCTACTGCGATCAGGGCTCCGGCTGGCGTTTCGTCGATGACAATGGCAACCTTTTGGATGCTGCCGGTGGACTGTATCAAAATGGCGTAAAGGTCTGCGATGTTGCCACCTTGGAGCATCAGGAGGGAGCCACGCTGTTCACCTTCCGGGTGGACATTCAGTGCCTTGCTCCGGAGGTTCCTCTGGAGGCACGAATCACCGCTTTCGATGCCAGCGGAAACGGACATCCTTGCTCTACTGTTTTGAACATCCATGTTTTCGACTTCGTGGTAACGGAGGAGGATGTGGATTTGGAAACGCAGGAGCTGGAGGTGGACATTGCCAGCCAGAATGGGTTGCTGGCAAAGCTGCTGGGCACCCAATCCATCGATGTAAGCTTGGGAAAGAATATGTCCTTCGGCGTGGCTGTAGACGGCAACCGGGTGGAGATGACCCTTGGCGGAGAGTACAGCAAATCCGCCGAAAAATCCTCCGTGGGCATCTACTCCAGTTATGAAGAGGGCTACGAGAAAAACCATGGTGCCCATAATAAAAACACCTATTTCTTCACCTTCAGCGGCATCTATACCGACAAAAAAGGCACGAATCACACACTGACCTACAACGTGCGCTTTGCCCGGGGGACTGAGGAAAGCAACTATTTCTACTACCGCTGCTATGTCTATGAGGGTACCTATGACAATGAGATTACCACCTTCTACGGTGCGGTCAATGGTCTGGACGGCGCTTTGGCTAAGACTATCGGAGCCAAGACCTATCGAGAGAAGGTAGCCCCCAAGGCGTATCTGATTTTCAAATGTCACCTAGCCACCGCCAACCACGAGGCGAAGAAGGTTACGGACATCGATGATCTGGACACCTCCGCCCAGTATATCGAGGCACTGGCAGAGGCGCCGGCCGTGACCAATAGCAATACCTTTGATGTAAAAATCTCCGGCAAGCTGGTCTTCGAGTATGACCGCACTGCAGGTTTGAAGCCTGTATCCAGCGAGGTCCACGGAGAACTGTATTATACCTTCAAGCACAACAGCCAATTCGTGGTTTGGGTGATTCCGGTGGTGCTGGAGGTGGAGGTCAAGGTCGGCGGCGAAATCGACATCAAGCTGACCTTCGACGAAGACCGGGGCGTTTCTCTGGAGGAGGCGAAGCTCAAGCTCAGCGCTACCATTTCTGCAAAGGTGGGGGTAGGTTGCAGCGTCGCCTCGGTGGGCATCTACGGCAGCATCGGTACCGTGTTCGTGCTGGACTTCTATCCGGAATTCGGCGTGGACAGCTGGACGGTCAACGGGGAGTTGGGTGCCTACATGAGAATTCTGTGGTATACGAAAAAATTCCCCATTGCCAAATTTAATGAAACCATCGTGGCATCCAAGGATGCGCCGGTGGAGCAGACCAGCCTGAACGCTCTGTATCTTGCGGAGAATTATGGTGCTCAGGATTTGGATACCTGCGATGGCAATGCCCGAATCATTTCCGGACCTCAGGGAGTCTACCGGATTTCCTATGTGGATGCATCGCAGCGAGAGGGCTATGACACCTATAACTATCGCAAGCTGGCAGTGCAGACGTGGAGTGGCACTGACTGGCAAGCGCCGGTGCTGGTTGACGACAACGGTAAAAGCGATGCGGCCTACGAGGTCTATACCTGCACTGACGGTACCTACCTGATTTATACGCAGCAGTCGTGCAAGTTGGATGCGGCTACTGCTGATGATGCCTATGCGGCCTCGGCCAACCTGACTGTGAAAGTGGCGGATATCTCCGACCTCTCCGGCATCACTTCCAGCACTGTGGCGACGGGCGAGCATTACAAGTACCTGTCCACAGTGACGCAGGTGAATGGCACGCTTACGGCTGTTTGGGCAGAGAATGCGGACAATGATATGTTTGGCGTCTCGCCGAGAAACTACATTGATGCCACTGGCGTTTCTCATGTATACGCCACCACTGCCAACGCTCTTTACATGAGCCAGATGGTCAACGGCCACTGGCAAGCGCCTGTATGCATCGGCTCCGGCCTTTCTGCCGTCACGGATTTGGCAGTGGCGGAGGACGGCACCATTTGTTACATTGTGGATGCCAACGGTGATTTAGGCGATGTTCATGATCGGGTACTGTATGCAGTTGAAACCTCTGCACGGACGACCACCGTTCAGGGCGGTGTGACGGGGGTGGAGGCGGATGGTTCCGGCTTTGTCTATCATCTGGACGGTGCCGGTCTGCAAACCTACGCTACTTCGCTCCAGCTTCCGGAATTGGATCTGCCTCAGGACTATCAGCTGATTCGAGACGATACCGGAGCTGTGGTTGCCATTGTGTATACGGCGCTAAAGACGTGGACGCAGGATGAATATGCGATGGATGGTTCCGCTCTGTACGGCGTGTTCCTTTGCGATGGGCAGTGGGGCAAGCCTGTGGAGTTGAGTGCCTATCCGGCGAAGGCAGACGTGTATATTGACTCCTTTGATGGCGCCTACCATGCCGGAAGTCTTATGCTGACGGCGGAGCTGATGGATCAAAATGGACAGAGTCTGGATAGCTGGATAGAACCGGCATGGCAGCTTGCGCCGGCACTGACGATTCGCAGCTACGAGGTGGACTATGCCCGTCAGGTTCTGAATGTGACACTGGAAAACCTCGGTGCCCGTAGCACCCCGGTTTATGTCAGCGTGGCTGGAGGTAATCGGATTGCCTATGGTGAGGGGGTCGGCTCCGGCGAAGTGCAGACCCTTGCCATCTCCCTGTCCGGTTGCGGCGAAGTGTGTCCTGCTGTGCGCTTCTATGAAGATGTCACAGCCGAACCCATAGGGGAGCTTCAGAATATTGCGCTGGGATATTCGGATATGTTACCTCTGGTCAAGCAGCTACTGCTGGGCGAGGAAAACAATTTGCTGCTGGCGGTGAAGAACACCGGAACGCAGGCCAATTCCGGCCATGTCATCCTCCGTGCCGGTAATTTCAACGAGGATACGATTGATTCCCAAACCATTTTGTCGCTGACCGATGCGGAGGCCTTGAATGGCGGACGGATTGTCACCGGACTGGATGCGCAGGGCAATCCCTTCTGGGTCGTGAAGACCAGTGTCCAACCCGGTGGGGTACAGTTCTTTGAGGTTCCGGTGGGCCAGGCGCTGGCGGAGGATGGTCTTCTGACGGTGTATCTGGAAACGGATTTGCCGTTGGAGAAGGGGGCAGCCCAGAGCAATAACATCACTTACGCATCCTATCAGACCCTTGTCGGCGTGCTGGCGGAGGGAGAAACCGTAGAAGCCAAACCTGAGCTTGAGAAAAATCAGCTTTATTTTGACACCGAGGTTCAGGAAAGTATTTGCACAGAATTCAGCTGTGAATCGACGGACGAACTGCTGGAAATTGGCCTTTCCGATGGCACAATACTGACGGATGCCGATTATGGGGTGCAGATTGAAAATGGTCAGGGAATCCTCACCCTGAACCGAAGCAGCTTCCAGAAAGCGGGCGTTCATGATTTGACGCTGACCTTCCGACGGGGCGTTACCTGCAAGCTGCAGGTAACGGTGCCTCAATATCATGCTGTTACCTGGATTGCCAACGACCAGATTCTTTGCACCACCAGAGTCAGAGATGGTAGCCTACCCTATCTGGCCACCATTCCTGACAGAGCGGACACTCCGGCGGCGGCGTATACCTTCGCAGGCTGGGCCACGCACCCCGATGCCACCAGTGGTTGCCTGACGGCGGCAACGGAGGAGACGACCTACTATGCCATCTGGGAGGAAACGCCCAAAACCTACAGCGTAACGTGGGCATTCCCGGGTGCAGAGCCTGTGGTGGAGCAGTATGCCTACAATGCAATCCCCAGCTATCAGGGCAAGCTTCCTACGCCTGCGGGCAAGACCTTTGCAGGCTGGGATCAGACGATTGTTGCGGTGATGGAGGATGTGACCTATACAGCAATCTGGGCGGATGATACGCCGATTACGGCCCCCACCTTGACCCTGCAGTATCCCACCTTGGCCTTTGAGGCGGAGATTCTGTACAACGCTTACGTTTCCGTCAGCGATATGACCTCTGTCGTCGATATGGGTATGATTACCTTCGATTCTCGTCTGGCCAACGGCACCATCGCCGATGCGGTTGACGTGATTCCCGGCTACTTCACCTCCGGCAGCTACCATGTGGTCAGCTCCAACGGCATTCCTGCCAAGCAGCTGGGCGACGCCCTGTATTTCAAGGTATACGCCAAGCTGTCCGACGGCAGCTACGCTTACTCCAGCGTTGCCGGTTACCACGCTGTTGCCTACGCCAACGACATCCTGAACAGCTCCAGCGCTACCGCCAAGGCTAAGGCCCTGATGGTCGCTATGCTGAACTACGGTGCCGCTGCGCAGGTGCAGTTCAACTACAAGACCGATGCCCTGAT
>JAZQIN010000006.1:0-11303 GCA_045541155.1 Faecousia sp. | reverse complement strand
TCATTCCGAGGGAGCGTAGCGACCGTGGGAATCCGTTTTCTCTACGGATTGCGAGGAGTACGGATTGCCACGGCCCTTCGGGCCTCGCAATGACATACGTTGACTGGAGTGCGGCGCTTAGTGCGCTAAACGATAATTTATCAGCTTAACGGTAATGTAACGAAAAAGGTGTTGAGGCCATTTCTACTTTCAGCCCAAATCTTTCCTTTGTGCCCTTCTACGATTCCCTGTGCAATGGGCAGACCCAGACCATAGCTACGGTTCATGATCCGCACAGAATCCACACGATAGAAACGCTTAAAAATATCTTGACATTGCTGTTCGGTCAAGGACACGCCCGGGGAGCTGACACTGAGCAGGCAATTGCGGCCTTGTCGGGCCAGCTGCAGTACCACGGTACTTTCCGGTGCGCTGTATTTACAGCCGTTGTCCAGCAGTACCTCCACCACCCGACGCAGATGGTCCGCACTGCCCTGCACCCATAGGTCACTGTGAATCTGACTGTCCAGCACCCGCCCGGCCTCAAAATACACCGGCTCAAAGGGCAGCACCGCATCCTCCACCAGTTGACTGAAACTCAGCCGTTCCCATTTGGCCTGTGCGGCTCCGTTGTCTACCCGGGCCTGATCCAGCAGTTCCTCCACCAGTCCACGCATCTGCCGGGACATGGTCAGGATGTTGGACGCAAAGCGTGACTTACTTTGCGAATCGTAATCTGGGTCGCCCAGCAGCTCTGCGTTGGTCAGGATCACCGTCAGAGGCGTTTTCAATTCGTGGGACGCATCCGCCACGAACTGCCTCTGCTGAATCCATGCCACCTCCACTGGTCGCACGGCCCACCGAGAAAGCAGCACACTAATCAGGAAAAACCCTGCCAATCCCACAATCAGCAGTATGGCGCAGATGAGGTTCAGCCGCTCCAACGTCTCCAGCTCTACGGAGATATCCATAAATATGTAGGTAGTACCGGGGCTGTTATCCTGACGCAGGAAACGCAGCTGCCGCTCCTTCAGGACACCGCTTTCTTTGCCGGTGTTCTCAGCCTCCCACAGCAAATCCAGCAAATCCTCCCTGTCTGACAGGTCGTAACGGTCACTTCCAATGGCAGTCAGAGTGCCATCCGGGCGTTGCTCCAGGATGAAGCAGGGATTGGTTGGGGTTCGCTTTTTTATCTCAGGGCCGTCTCTGGGGCCATCTTTGGGACCATCTTTGGGACCGCCGCCTAGTTCTTTGGGGGCAGCGGAGAGGATAGCCATGCTATCCTCCTTAAGGCCGGAGGCGGTGGCGTGGTAGACGAATACCAAAATGATAAGCAGCATCACCGTCAGAAGCACCATGGTAATGGCGGTGAGCTTGCGCCGCAGCAGCCGGATCATGGGGCTTTTTGGGCCAGATAATAGCCCATGCGGCGCTGGGTCTCGATGGTTACATCAGACCCGATTGCCGTCAGCTTTCGGCGGAGGAAGGCGATATACACTTCCACATGGTTGTCCACCGCATTGGAGTCATATCCCCAGACACGAGCCAGCAGCGATTCCTTGGATACGATTCGCTGACCGGACTGGAGCAGCGAGCGCATCACATCAAATTCCCGGGCGGATAGCCGCACGTTCTTCTCGCCGCAGCGCAGGATGCTGGTGCTCAGGTCCAGTTCGGTGTTGCCATAGCGCAGCGTATCCACCTGAACCCCCTGCCGACGCAGCAGGGCATTGATGCAGGCCAGCAGCTCCCGGGTGTCGAAGGGCTTGGTCAGGTAGTAGTCCGCACCGGCGTTGAGGCCCTCGATTCGATCCATCAGGTCGGACCGGGCGGTCAGCATCAGAATCGGTACGCCGCACCGCTTCGACCGGACACGACGGGCTACCTCGTAGCCGTTGAGACCCGGCATCATCACATCCAGAATCAGCAAATCGTAGATGCCCAGCTCTGCGTATTCCGCACCGGTGTCGCCATCGTAGACCGCCTCTACCTGAAAGCCCTTGGCGGTGAGCAGGGTTTTCAGGGAATCAGCCAGCAGTTTTTCATCTTCAATCAACAAAATCTTCATAGCGTTGCCTCCGTATGATATAGCATATCATACTACAGCAAGCTGAATCAAGCCTGAGATCTGCCGTAAAGCCGCCGGGTCAGATTCCGCAGGGGCTTGAACAGCAGCAGCGCAAGGACGAAATTCCCGGCGCAGTGCATCAAATCGAAGGGAATACCGGATATCCATTTAGCCACGGCGTAGCTCCAGCCACCGAGGAACAAATCCACCGGGGCACACAGTGCGCCAAAAGCCAGACCGAATCCGCCGGACAGAATCGCCCAGCCCAGCGGATGCTCCATCCGTCGCAGGCAAATCGCCACCGTCGCCAGGATTCCCCAGATATACAAATAATTGATGTTCCACGTCCCCAGACCGTAGAACAGAATCTCGGCGGCTACATACACCCCCACCGGGAACAGTGCCTTCCAGCCGAACACCGCCCCGAATACCATCACCATCAGGCTCACCGGCTCGATGTTGGGTAGGGCGGCCATGACCCACTTGGCACCGAAGGTCATGGCGGCCAGCATTCCGAACAGGGTGATTTCCCGGACGGTCAGTCTCTTATCCAATGGTGTACACCAGCTTAAAGGTGTCGCCATCGTTGATAGGGGTGGTGTCTACGCCCTGCATGGCGTATTCCTCTCCCTGATACAGCGACCAGTAGCTCTTGTTCTCGTTCCAGTCTGCCTTCTCACCATCGACGATGTTGAACATTCCCTCGTCTATGCTCTCAGCTTTAATCAGGCCCTCTCCATAAAGCACCTCGCCCAGATAATCGGCGTTGGTGTCGTAGGTGAAGGTCTTGGAGGTGCCGTCGCTGTGGACCACTTCTACGGTGATGGTCTTGGCGAATTCCTCCCCATCCTTTTTATCCACCGGTTCCGGGGTGGGACGTGTAAACCACCAGATGCCCAACAGCACGGCTACCACTGCCACCAGCGCAACGGCGGCGATTACGATTTTCTTATTCATTAATATATACCTCCTGAAATGCAAAGTGCCGTGGCACCCGAAGGTGCCACGGCCGTTTTTCCGTGACAGTTACGTTCCGTAGCGCGCGGAACGCAGGAGCAAGGCGTTTCGTAGGTCTTCTGACTTACGCATCCGGAGTCTGGGGGACTCCACGCCATCCTCTGCCTTCCCGGATTACTCCAGTGACCGGCTTTCACCGAAAGAGGACGGCTCTGCGCTTACAGCGGCGGTACCGTTCGGGAATCGCACCCGATTATCTTGTTCAGCGGCTGAGGCCATGCGCCTGCGCCGCCACGAAACAGCTATCCAATTGTCCTGCCCATTGTAGCACACCGTCCCTTGGATCGTCAAGCGCCTCTCGTGCTCCAAATATAGGAAAATATGGAGTTGGAAAAAACCTGATTCTTACAAATTTGACGATATGCACAAAAACAACAGCCGAAAAGTGGAGTCATATGGGCACTATTTTGGCATTTCTACCAATTGTCAAGCTAAATGATGTCATATATAATTGTATATAGGAAAATGTTCCTTTCTCAATATAGTACGCAGTGTGCGCACAGGAGAAGTTTTTTCAAGAGGAGACTGAACATATGAAACGTTTTTCGTTACGACGCGTAATCGCAATATTACTGACCATAGCGATGGTTCTCCCAATGTTTGATTGCTTGGGACCGTTTGCGTTTGCGGCAGAGAGCGAGAACAAAACCACGACACTGACCAATGTCAACGACGATAATTCTGTTGTCGGTAGTGAGGTTGCCAAGTTGACCGCAAGCGCTGTCCTGACTGAGGGGCAGGCGCAGGTGACCTATGGTTTCTATCTGGTGGATGCCGATGGTAACGTGCTAATCGATACCGATGAAGGTACCACTGGATCTTTCGAGAATAAGGTGACCATTGGCAAGCTAACGACTCAGTCCATGGAGTGGAATGAGGAAGGCTTGACCATCACCGCTGCTACTTTGCCCAATATTCCCGTGAGCTATGAACTGTTCGATAAGGCTGCGGCCTATCATGTCTATGCATACTCGGATGAGGGTGGCGCATGGGTTGTCACCAAGGGTGATGATCTGAAGGCTACCACCTACGTCACCGAGTACGGCGGCGATCCCACCGTTGAGCTGAACAGCACGAACGTCGCTGGCTACGACTACACCCACACCACGGTCTGGTTCGCACTGGTCGCTAGTGACGAGTCCGGTCTGGAGGTGGACAAGATTGTGGGCGAGGGCACCAAGGAGGATGAATACATCCTGACGCTGGAGGGCTATGCCTCCGGTGATATCGTGGAGATCCCTCGGAGCAAGCCCGCGGATATCGTGCTGGTGCTGGACCACTCCGGCTCTATGTACAGCCCTGTTGGCTCCCCAGCGGTGCTGAAGTCTGGCGAGGCACCTCCCAGCTCCATCACCGAGATTTCCAGAGACAGAATCGACCCCCAAAAGGCCCAGAAGCGTGGCTACTATGTGGCACTGGATACCCGGGACAACAATGGTGACGGTCAGCCGGATTATCACTGGTACGTCATGCAGATTCGCTCGGACTTGATTAACGGCTCCACTCAGGGTTGGCGTGGCTATCGTGTGAAAGATACCGAATCTATTATCGATCCGAGCCAGTTTGGCTCCAATGACCCTAACGGCTATATTCAGATTGAAACGATTGATTGGCCGACAGGTACCGTGCCGGCAGGCATTATCTTCTATAAGTCCCAATATGCGATGCTGTATGATTCCGTTCTGAATTTCGTTGAAGAGTTGAAGGCTTCCGGCGTTGAGCATAACGTTGCCATTGTTGGCTTCGCCGGTTCTACCGGTCAGGGCACCCGTCTGTATGCGGGTATCACCGTCAATGGTGAGGTTACTGAGATTGTTAAGAGCTATGAAGCCTTGCATAACAATCCCAATACCACCGAAGCGCGTCGGGAGTATCTGTATCAGGTGGCACTGAAGAATGTTCAGGATGCGACAGAATATAAGGAACTGACGAGTAACATTGCCGCTATCGAAACCAACTATTCCTACACCTGTCCTGCGGCCGGTCTGGAGATGGCGAACAGCGTCTTGAAGTACAATCCGCTGGCAGAGGGCGAGGATCGGGACCGAATTGTGGTTCTGTTTACCGACGGCTTGCCCAACCGTAAGATTGGCGAAAATGCTACCGGCAGTAGTGCCAACGCTATCTACGAGCAGGTAGTTGGTATGGCCTACTATACCAAGCATGACTACGGTGCCAAGGTCTACTCCATCAGTACCAGCACGCTGGGTGACGCAGACCGCACCTTCTTGAACTATGTGTCCTCCGACTATCCCAACGCGGTCAACTATTCCTACCCTGGCGCACAGGTCAGCGATAACTACACCATGCTGGTCAACAATCTGGAGGATATGGAGATTGCCTTCGGTACCGTTACTGATAAGGTCACCAGCACCTCCGTCAAGCTGGACGAAGAAGCAATCATGAAGGATATCCTTTCGGATTATTTCGAGCTGCCCAACAACGCTACCTCCGATGTGAAGGTCTATACCCAGAAATATCTGGGTTATGGCGAATGGGGCCCCAGAGAGCTGTTCGAGGATGCGTTCGTGGTGCCGGAGGTGGCCACCGACGGTAGCGGACGAATTGTGAACATTTCCGTAACCGGCTTCGATTACGCCGGCGAGTATGTTGCGGATGCCCCCCGTAAGGTCATTGTCAATGGCCAACAGGTGGACTACTACGGCAGTAAGCTGGTGGTCGAAATCACCGTGCGAGCCCGTACCGGCTTCTGGGGCGGCAACAATGTCCCCACGAACAATCCGCTCTCCGCTATCTACAAGGAGGAGATTCCGGTTGTCGGCTTCCCTGTGCCGGAGGTCAACATTCCGTTGAAGCCGGTAGTGCTGGATGTAATCGCCAAGGATAAGGTGATTTACTACGGCGGCGATGTCAACTCCACAGAGCTGCTGAAGGAGGCAACCATCGACGGCGTGAACATCATCGTTGATGACAACGGCAACATTCGCCCCGGTCAGGACTGGATGGATGATTTTGTCACCCTGAACTGGGCCGCGAATTCCACCATTCCCGGTCAGACCGAAATCGATAACAAGGATTCCGGCGACTATCCCTACACCATCACCATGAAGCCCATCTCCGATGGCCTGTCCAATAAGAGCGATAATCCGTCCAATCTGTACGGCGTGTCTATCGAGGAGCAGACGGTCACCGATACCGCCCATGTGACGGTGCTGGTGCCGGTGCTGAAGTACAAGGATTCCACCATCGATTTGGGCACCCCCGTCGATGAGGCGTACTACGAGGAAATCAACCGGGTGAGCGACCCCATCTGGGTGGATATGGATAACCCCTTCGATGAGAACGGCAACCCCGTGCAGATGGAGCCCTCCGATCCGACGGATGTGGAGCCGCCCCTGTCCCTGTCCTATAGCCCTACCGGTAACACCAATGACACCATCTTCAAGTCCGATACGCCTGTGGACGTGACGGTTCAGATCGTTACCGGGGGCGATGCCGAGGACATCACGGATAAGACCTGGTTCCAGTGGGAGACCTGTGACAGTCCCATGCATGACGAGCCCATCGTCAAGACCCATAAGGGCGATGCCAACTCCAATGAGTTCGTCATCCATGTCAAGGGCGGCAACGACCCGACCCTGTCGGTGAACAAGTTCGTCACCGCTACGGACAAGAAGGACGTGTTCACGCTGACACTGGAGGCTTTCGCTACCGGCGATACCCTGCAGGTGCCCACCACCAAGCCGGCGGATATCGTGCTGGTGCTGGACCAGTCCTCCACCATGTATACCCCTGTCGGCATCGATGCGGACCGTATCTATGCGAATAAGAGCTTAAACATCAAGGTTCAGGCACAGCTGGATGCATTGAAGACCAGCGGCAAGGCCCTGTCCGGCAGCGCTTTCGCGGCGAAGGTCAACGAGGAGCTGAGCAAGGAAGCCGCTGATTCGACTTATACCTCCGCCTTCCTGTCCAACGCAAAGAATCTGGGCTATTATATCGCGATTCACGATAGCGGTAACTACCTGTACATCGTTCAGTATGCGCAGAACAAAGCTGGCCAATGGGGATGGTACTATGTTCCCGTGGATCAGACGGTGCGAACCGTTGAGGTTGACACCGAAAACACGACAAACAATACGGACACGGCACTGGCGGCCGGTATCAAGGACGGCAAGTACCAGCCCTATGGCTACGGCACCTATGCCCAAACCGACAAATCGCTTCTGACCAACGTGACGTATTATCAGTCCCAGTATGGTGCCCTGCGTGATACCTTGCAGGAATTCGTCACCAATCTGCGAAAAGAGTCGGTGCGCACCGGCCTGAATCACCGTGTGGCAGTGGTCGGCTTCTCCAGCCCCTTCTATGATGGCTGGACCGGATATGACGGAACTGGTATTTATGTTGATGGTAAATATTACCTCTACGATTCCAACTATAAGTACACCAAGGATAATGTTATATACGACCCCGATAAGGGTGCTACTGGCGATGCATTCGTATACAACGACTCGACAAAGCTTGGCGATGAGAAGCTTCATCCCTACAATGTGGATGACAGCACCTATGCTGGAGCGCTGGTGAGCGTCAAGGATGATGCCGGTTACCAGAGTGTTCTGAAATCTGTCATGGCCTATAACGCCAACTATCAGCAGACCTGTCCCTCTATCGGTATCGCAATCGCCCAGAGCATTTTTGCGGCGAGACATAATTCGTCTAATCTGATTACCACGCCGGATTTGACCGGCAAGGGATATAATCCCCAGTATGAGGCGGATTTGGATACCTATGATGAGGATTTGAAGGATGATCATGTCAAGCCCGCTTATACCGCCGATAATGATGAAGATCGAAATGAAATTATCATCCTATTTACCGACGGCGTGCCGACTGTGCGTTGCAGCACGGACAAGGAACTGGGCGAAAGCCAGAATCCTGCCGTTAAGGCCGAGTTCTGGACCATTATGGCCGGTATCGACGATGTGATTGACCATGCCTATGAAGCAAAGCAGGCTGGTATCACCATTTACGGCGTTGGTACCTCCCACGCAGTCATGACGCAGTACAGCTCCGACTTCTTCGAGCACCTCTCCTCCGATGACCCCACTGCACAGAGCACTCTGACCGTTACCGAAACCTGGATTGAGGACAAAGCTGGTAAGATGTACATGAGTGCAGCAACTCCCACGATTCAGATTACCAATTCCACCTATGTGGACAAGGGCTACACCATGTACGCCACCGAAGAGAATATGGATTTGTCCAAGGCCTTCGAGACCATCTACGAGTCCATCGTCTCCACGGTACCGCTGGATGAGACTGCGGCGCTGAAGGAAGTCCTGACGGATTACTTCAATCTGCAAAATGGTTCGATTCAGGATATCAAGGTCTATACGGCGGCTTTCACCGGCATGAATGGAGAACGGTATCAGTTCTCCAGTGATTGGATACCGTTCGCGGATGCGGTTGTCGAGCTGGAAAGCTCCGAAAAGGATGGCCGACTGGACACCATCCTCGTCTCCGGCTTCAGCTATGAGGACGAGTACTGCGCTGTGGAAAACGGCACACCTCGTGGTCGAAAGCTGATTGTCCAGCTGACGATTCAGGATCGGGAAGGCTTCTGGGGCGGCAACAACATCCCCACCAATGAGTCTGAGACCGGTATCTACACCAGTGAGGAAGACCCCATCATCTACTTCCCCATCCCTGAGGTGAACATCGAGATGGAGCCGGTGCTGACCGTCAAGGACAAGGTCATCTACTATGGCGGAGAGGTGAATTCCACCGAACTGCTGGATAAGATTACGATTGACGGCGTGGAAGTCACCGTCAATCCTGACGGCACGCTGAGCCCTGAGGCTCCTTGGATGGATGATTTCGCTACCCTGACATGGGACGAGGAGTCTACCATTCCCGGCAAGACCCCTGTGGATAACCAGAACCCCGATTCCTACACCTATTCGGTGACCCTGACCCCCAACACCGATGGAAAAACCAACACCAGCGAACATCCCGGCAACATCGCACCGGACACGCCTGCGGGCAGCAAGTCCTCCAGTGCCGATGCCAATGTGGATATTCTGGTACCTGTGATTACCTTCAAGGATTCTACCATCGTCAAGGGCGAGTCCACAAGCGAGAGATACTACGACGGCACGAACTTCGTCAAGGACAGCGTCATCTGGGTGGACATGGAATTTCCCAAGGATGACGAAGGTAACTTCGTTGTGGGCACACCTACCGATGCGAATGCGGTACCTCCCACGCTGGACTACCAGTACAGCACCGAGGGCAAGTTCACCACCGATACCCCTGTGGATGTGACTGTGAACATCGACGGCGAGGACATCACCGATAAGTCCTGGTTCCAGTGGGTTGACTGCAATAAGAACCATACGGACATCCCCACGCACGAAGGCTCCGCTGATTCTGTGGAGTTCATCATCCATGTGATTTGGCTGAATCCGGATGCTGTGGTCATCGACTTTGGTCTGGATGTGGACATCCATGTGCTGGAGAACGATACCCTCCATGGCCTCGGTCAGATTGTGGGTCTGAACTACGGCGATCTGCCTGGTGTGCTGTACGACACCCAGCTGGATAAGACCGTTTATCTGGAACTGGTTGCCGCCAACGATGCTCATGGCAAGCTGTCTCTGATTGATGGTCTGCTGCGCTATGAGTCCAATGACCTGATGATGCCTGCCAGTGAGCAGTTCGTCTACGCCGTGGAGTATATCGACGACGTGACCCGTTACCTCTACTCCACCGTCACCGTCATTCCGGCGACGACCATCTACTTCGAGGACAACCTGAACGACAGCGCTATCGTCTATGAGACCTTCGCCGTCACTTACGATGCCAGCGGAAATGCCATTGAGGATTCCCATGATGAGTCTCAGTGGGTCGAGACCGATCCCGACTTTGTCGCCGGCACCCAGAACGAGGATCGTCCCGGCAGCCTGGGCACCAATGATGCCGATAAGATTTACGGCTTCGACGATGCCTACATCAACATGAGCCAGTATTCCATGGGCACTGCCCATAAGGTCCATGTGGATGCCCAGACTTCTGCCAAGGCGAAGTTCTCCTTCACCGGCACCGGCTTCGATGTAATCAGCCTGACCAGCAATACCTCCGGTACCATCGTGGTCACCGCTACCAACCGGGATACCAAGCAGTCGCACTACTTCATGGTGGATACCTACTATGGTTACAAGTACGGCGACGACCCCAGCACTGAGGAAGTCAAGGATGTCTGGTACGTTGACGAGGAAGCTGAAAACACCCTCTATCAGGTGCCCGTCATCAAGGCGGAGATTACCGACGAAAAGGGCAATCCAATCTATGGCACCTACGATGCGCAGATTTATGTGGCCTACAATGAGTGGTTCGATCATACCACCGAACCCGGCTACGACTTCTATCTGGATGCCATCCGTATTTACAACCCGGCCGGTCTGAATCCGGAGGACGAGACTGTCAAGGATGCCTACATTCAGGACGGTGAGCTGTGGCCCAGCTACAGCGAGCTGCGTAACCTGCTGATTGGTGCCAACGATTTCAGTACGCTGGAGGATGACGACATCGCCAACGGCGTGGTGTTCATCGACGGTATTCCCAGCCTGCAAAATGGCAACGCCAGTTCCCCCGAGACCGAGACCATGACCCCGGCAATTGCCGACTATGCGGCCTACGGTCCCAACAATGAGTTGTACCTGCAGCCCGGTCAGGCTGTAGCCTTCCAGCTGGATATGAAGGGCGATACCGAGAAGACCGTCCAGAATATCCACATGGCCCTCAAGAGCGTGGGCGGCACGGCCTACATTAAGATTTACACCGCTGATAAGAATCAGGCGGATGTGGAGGCCCAGGCGGTCAGTTCCGCTACGGATTTGTACTACGCACTGGAGGATGCCAGTGGCAGCTGGAACGGCAAGACCGTGGTTATTTACAACTGCGGCCAGACCGATGACCAGGGCGAGCAGATTGGTAAGATTCTGTCCGTGACCAACCTGAAGACCACCTACCGCAAGACCGAAAGCAGCGAGAGCGGCGGTACCGGTGAAAACAGCAACGGCACTGTGGTCAGCCGTTCCATCGTGGAGACGGCACTGATGTCCCTGCGCCAGACGGCGGTCACCAAGCCCAATCTGGAGCTGGTGGTTCCCTCCATCGCTTTTGAGGATGAGATTTACTACAACGTCTACTTCAACATCGACGACACCAGTTCTGTTGCGGAGATGGGTCTGATTACCTTCGACTCCAGACTGAC
>JAZQIN010000005.1:0-18887 GCA_045541155.1 Faecousia sp. | reverse complement strand
CCGCAGAAAGTACTTTTTTGACAGTCTGAACAGGGCGTGGTTACCACGCCCTGTAAACGATTAAATTTCCTGTCCGCCGAGGAACACACGCTTCGTGCTATAGTCCGCACTGCAAATCAGGAAGTCCGCATACTTACCGGTCTCGATGGAGCCAACCTCAGCATCGGCACCAATGGCGCAGGCTGGATTGTAGCTGGCCGCCCGAATGGCATCCTCCTCCTTCACACCGAAGGACATGGCGTTGCGCATACAGTCGTACAGATTCGCCGCAGAACAGGCAATGGTGCCGTCCGCCAGCTTGGCAACGCCGCCACGAAGCCATGCGTCCTGACCGCCCAACTCGAACTTGGTGCCCTCGGGCAGACCGGCACAACGTCCGGAGTCGGAAATCAGCACCATCCGGTCACCTCCAAACATGGAGAAGGCCAGACGCACCGCCGCCGGATGGATGTGGTAGCCGTCGCAGATGATTTCCGCACGAACACCGGCAGTTTCCACCGCCGCAGGAATCACGCCGGGGTTACGATGGTTGATACCGGGCATGGCGTTGTACAGGTGGGTCAGGTGGGTGGCGCCGGCATCAAAGGCCGCACGGGCATGGTCGTAATCGGAATCCGTATGGGCGATAGACACAGTGCAAAGCTTGCTGGCCTGAGCCACGAACTCCGCCGCACCGGGCAGTTCGGGAGCCACATCCACGATGCGCACCAGTCCACCACAGTCCTCATACAGCTTCTTAAAGCCCTCAAAATCAGGCTCCTTCAGGTAGTCGGCATTCTGTGCGCCACGCTTCTTATAGGAAAAATAGGGGCCTTCCATCTGGATGCCCATCAGACGGGACAGTCCAGCCGGAGCCTCCTCATGGAGCTGCTTAGCAGTGGCGAAGGCCTTCTCCAGCACATCGTAGGGCAGCGTCATAGAGGCAGGGGCAAAAGAGGTGACACCGCAGGCAGCGAAGAAGGCAGCCATCTTTTTCAGGCCTTCGTAGTCGCCATCGGAGAAGTCCGCACCGGAGTTGCCATGGCTGTGGACCTCCACCAGACCGGGGATGACCGTGGCCCCCTCCAAATCGATGGCATCGGAAGGCACGTTTTCAGGCAAAATCTGACCAAAGCGACCGTCCTTTACCTCAAAAGCGCCCATGTGGAACTGAAAATCGGAACCAAAAATTCTGGCATTCTTAAAAAACATAATGATACTCCTTTTTGAAAAAGGGCAGCGCCGTTTTGGGCGCTGCCCCAGTGTTTATCAACCAATATCAGGCAGGCTGGCAGCAGCCACGGACTGACCCACACGGCGGGTCTTCTCGTCGGGCAGCATGACCTGAACCTTCTCGTACAGCGCCGGGAACTCATCCTTCAGGACCATCTGACAGTTGGCGAGAATCGCTTCACCGCCCTTGCCGGACATGACACGGCCCAGAACCATCATGTGGTGGACATCATAGAACTTGGAGTACAGCACCACGGTGTAGGCAAGATAAATGCCGATGGTCTCAAAAATCGCCTGCGCTCTGGGGTCATCCTGCTCCATCAGCGCCTGAACAGCCTTCAGCTTCTCCGCAGGAGTCAACTCCGAATCCAACTCAATGCCAGCCCTGGGTGCCAGCTTAATGACTGCGTCCTGAGAGAAATACTTGCAGCCCACACCAATGTCGGTGGACCACTCGTCTGCCATAGCCTCCTCGTTCAAATCAACGGGGGCAAATGCCAGCTCGCTAATCCAACCCAGCACGTTCTTGTCCTTGTCGACATAGCCAACGGCCTCACTGGTGCCCATGGCGATGCCCATGATGGAACCGCAATCCATGCCCATAGCACCGGCAAGCGCAGTCACATCGCCATCGTTGGCAACCACAACAGGAACGTTGCCGATTTCAGCAGCGGCACGGTCGTAGATAGTCTTGACCTCGTCCCAACGGGAACGGGGCACCTTGATGAACAGGCTGGAAATCATGGGGGCGTTGCCGATAAACACACCGGCAGAGGAAACGCCGATGCCATCCACCCGGGGCATCTTGGAGGCGGCGGTGCGGAAGGAATCCAGGATACCCTCGAACTGATACTGGGGGTCGGACTGGGTCTTGGGATGCCAGACCACTTCCTCAGAATAGACACACTCGCCATCAATCACAGCGGACACCTTTCGGTCAGATCCGCCGGCATCGAAACCAATGCGGCAGCCATCCATATGACCACCGATGGGACGGGGAGATTCGTTGGATGCGGGGCACTCGCTCAGGGGCAGGTCGATAATCTCCAGCTCACGCTCATAGAGCTTCTGGAAGAAATCATAGTCGAAGAACCGGACACCGTCCGCGGTGTAGGCCTCCTGCAGCTGCTTGGCAATTTCGCTGCAGCCGCAGACGCTGACCTTAAAGCCGCCGATGGACCACAGCAGGAACTTCACATACCGCTCCACGTAGCGGTAGTCTGCCTCTGCCATCTCAGCAGTGCCATGGATGAAAGTGTGGCGCACGGAGACATGGCCCTTGTCACGCTCCACCGCAATGGCGATGGGCTGCTTGGCACCTTTCAGGTAAGCATCGGTCCAGACACCAAAGGGAATGAACTCCGGATCCAGCTCCGGAACGTGCTTCAAATCATATTTTACGCCTAAATACTCCATATTATTACCTCCGGACCGCCTTGGCAACCTCTGCCACGATGCGGTTCATATCCTCAAATTTACTCTGCATATCAGCGGCCAGCTTCATCTGGGCTCTGGCCCGGACCAGATTGTGCTCAGGGTAAGCAGTCTTGAAGTACAGGTCGCCGTCCAGATAATCCTTCATAAAACGGGTTGCCAACTCCAGCGTGATGACAAAAGCACCCATGGGCAGCAGCTCCACTTCCTTATCGGTCAGAGAGGTAGCGGCCTCCAGGAAGCCCTTGGTATACACCTCAAACAGGTGCAAATTCATGGACATCTTACTCAAATCCGGCTCATCCTCGGGCGCAGTGGCGGCACCGAAACGGATGGAATCGCCAAAATCATACAAGCTCAGGCCGGGCATGACCGTATCCAAATCCAGCACACACAGGGAAGTCCGGGTATCCTTATCCAGCAGCACATTGTTGAGCTTGGTGTCGTTATGGGTGACACGCAGAGGCAGTTCACCGCTTTCACGCAAACGCTGCAGGGTGCAGCCCAGTTCCTCACGTTCCATCAGGAAGTCCACATCCGCCTGCACCTCTGCAAGACGGCCAGCAGCATTCGCTGCAATGGACTCCTTCAGCTGGCGGTAGCGGTCGATGGTGTTATGGAACTCGGGAATGGTCTCGTACAGGGTATGGGCCGGGAACTCAGACAGCATATGCTGGAACCGACCAAAAGCCAGTGCGCTCTGGTAGAAATCCTCATCGCTCTCGGGAGCGTCCAGGCAGAATCCGCCGATAAAATCATACATCCGCCAGTATTCGCCATCTTCGTCCAGGAAGTAATACAGGTCATCAAAGGTGGAGATGAAGTGGAGTGCCATGCGATGGTCCTCCACACGGTCCCGGAGGAATGCGGTGACAGAGCCCACATTGCTCATGACCTTCACCGGGTCCTTGAATACGTACTTATTGATGCGCTGCAAGACGTACTCCTTACCGGCATCGGTCAGCACCTTAACGGTATAGTTGATATGACCGCTGCCAAACTCCTTGCAGCTGATGGGGTTGCCGTCGATGCGGAAAGAATGTGCGATTTTTTCAATCTGCATACTTTTCACCTCAGTTAATATTTAACGCCACGGCATCTACCGGACGAAAGACACACAATCGAGGGTATGATATCACAAATATCTTAAAAAAGCAACGATTATTTATTTCCATCGATTATTTTCTTGCAAAAAACAACTTTTTTACAGGAAAAGTAAAATTAAATTTTAATAATCGCAGGCAGGCCCTGATTATCCATGTTACCACCCTGTATGAATATAGTATGACCATCAATCAGATTCTGATAGCATCCGTCCGGCAAGTCGGTCTGTGCGGCGGTGCCGCCCACGAAAAACAGTCCCACCAGCCGCTCCTCACCGAGAGTATGGGTGGCCATCAGCACATCACCGGGCAGGGCATTGACATGGTAGCGGCTGTTGGTCAGCATCGCATTCTTTTTAATCTGGGCCAGACGCTGAAGCAGCAACGAATCGTCCGGGCCGGCTTTCCAATCCACCGTGTCCTTATGAAACAAATCCGGCCGACGGCTGCAGCCCACCTCCTGACCGCCGTAGAGGAGGGTCATCCCCTTCTGGAAGTACAGGAACGCCGTCCAGTTCTGCCGTTTGCGGTGGTCTGGGATGATGTGGGCCGCCCGGTCATTGTCGTGGTTTTCCAGGTAGCGGAGCTTGACGTAGTTTTCGGGGTACAGCCGCTCCTGACCGTTCACCGCCTCGGCGTAGGCGCTCAGGGGGAGCCTGCCCTCCAGATATCCTCGGAAGGTGCCCCAGATGTCGTAGTCATAGGCCACGTCAAACACCTGGAAAATCTCCGCATCGGAGTGGGCAATCAGGTTTTGGCTGTGCAGATACTGAATGAACCCCGGCTCGATGGATTCACTAAGCCAGAAGCATCCGGGTCGAACCCGTTCCACTTCCTCTCTGGCCTTTTGCCAGAACTCAATGGGCAGCAGCGGCGCAACATCGCATCGGAAACCATCCACGATTTGCGCCCACATCTTCAGGGTTTCGATTTGGTAATCCCAAAGGTCCTTTTGCGTATAATCCAAATCCACAATGTCGGACCAGTCGCCCACATGGTTGCCAAAGCTGCCGTCCGGCTTATGATAAAACCACTCCGGATGGCTGTCCACCAACCAAGAATCGGGAGCGGTGTGGTTGTAGACTACGTCGATGACGCACTTCATGCCGAGGGCATGGATGTCCGCCACCAGTGCCCTGAAATCCTCCATGGAGCCGTACTCTGGGTTGATTGCCCGGTAGTCGGAGATGGCGTAGGGACTGCCAAGGGTTCCCTTCCGGGCTTTGGTACCAATGGGGTGGATGGGCATCAGCCAGATGATATCCACGCCCAAATCACGAATCCGAGGCAAATCCCCTCTCAACGCCTGAAAAGTACCCTCGAGGGTGTGATTACGGACAAAAACGCTGTACATGACCTGATTACGGTAGCAGGTCGGGGTATTGTGGGCCATTTTGACTGCCTCCTGTCGCTTTTTCTGCTATCATACCATACCCAGTTCACAAACACAATAGCGCAAAACTGAATTTACAGCATTGAAATATGTCTACAATTTGTTAACAGTTTACAAAAACTTTCTTCCAAATGAGTAGATATGTAGCATATTTACCTAAAATTATCCTGCGTTTTTTGTATATTTTTTTTGCAAGTCCTGATTGTCAGGGGGGCGGCTTCTGTGCTATAATCAGGATATAAATCTAAAGGAGGGATTTCCTATGCCAATGCAAATGGGTTTCCGGTGGTACGGAAAGGGCAACGACAAAATCAGCCTGTCCGATATCAAGCAGATTCCCGGTGTCACTAGCATCGTCTGGGCACTGCACCACAAGATGCCCGGAGAAATCTGGGAGGAAAGTGAGATTGCTGAGGTCAAGGCCCAGCTGGATGAATACGGCTTCAATATGGACGTGGTGGAGTCCGTCAATGTCCACGACGATATCAAAATCGGTCTGCCCACCAGAGACCAGTATATAGAAAATTACAAAATCACCATGCGCAACCTTGCCAAGTACGGTGTCAAGGTCATTTGTTACAATTTTATGCCCATCTTCGACTGGACCCGTTCCGACCTGTTCCATCCGGTAGGCGACGGTTCCACGGCCCTGTTCTACGAAAAAGGCATGATTCAGGATGACTATAACGCCATGGCCAGCTACATTCTGGACTTCACCGAGAAGTACAATATGTCCTTCCCCGGCTGGGAGCCGGAGCGGATGGCCAAGCTGGATCAGCTTTTTAAGGACTACGCCCATGTGGATCACGAGACCCTCTGGGCCAACCTGAAATACTTCCTGGAAGCCCTGATGCCCACCTGTGAAGAGACCGGCATCAAGATGGCGATTCACATGGACGATCCCCCATGGGATATCTTCGGTCTGCCCCGTCTGCTGATCAACGGTGAGAACATCGACCGGTTCCTGAAGATGGTGGATCACCCCTGCAACTGCCTGACCCTCTGCTCCGGCAGTCTCAACGCCGACCCCAATAACAACGTGGCTGAAATCGTCCGCAAGCACTGCGACCGTATCGCTTTCGCCCATATCCGCAACGTCAAGCACTTCCCCAACGGCGACTTCTCCGAAGCCAGCCATCGGGACTGCGACGGCGACACCGGCATTTTGGAGATTCTGAAGGCCTACCACGACTGCGGCTTCGAGGGCTATATCCGTCCCGACCACGGTCGTCACCTGTGGGACGAAGGCCCCGGCAATGTTCGCCCCGGCTATGGTCTATATGACCGGGCATTGGGCATCATGTATATGCTAGGCGTGTGGGATATGTTGGACAAGCTGGACGGCAAATAATTTTTTGGAGGTAATGTGTCATGAATGAGCTTCCCCTGAACATCGATTATTCCGGTAAAGTAGTAGTGGTCACCGGTGCCGGCGGCCTGATTTGTGGTGCCATGGCGGCGGCGTTCGCCAAGAGCGGCGCAAAGGTAGCGGCGCTGGACCTGAACGAGGATGCTGTCAAGAAATTGGCCGACGAATTGAAGGCCGAAGGCTATATCTGTGAGGGCTACAAGGCCAATGTGCTGGAGCCCGAAGCACTGGAGGCCGTCCATCAGGCAGTGCTGGCTGATTTAGGCCCCTGCGACATCCTGATCAACGGTGCCGGCGGCAATAACCCCCGTGCCACCACCGACAACGAATATCAGCACGAGGCCAAGGAGGGCGGCAAGTCCTTCTTCGATTTGGAGCCCAACGGCGTGGACTTTGTATTCAAGCTGAATTTCCAGGGCACCCTGCTGCCCACACAGGCCTTTGCCAAGGACATGGTTGCCAAGAAGTCCGGCGTTATTTTGAATATCTCCTCCATGAACGCCTATACACCTCTGACCAAAATTCCTGCTTACTCCGCCGCCAAGGCCGGTATCTCTAATTTTACCCAGTGGTTGGCCACCCACTTTGCCGGTACCGGCATTCGTTGCAATGCCATTGCCCCCGGCTTCCTGGTGTCCGCCCAGAACAAGGCACTGCTGTTCAATGAGGACGGCACTCCCACCGCCCGTTCCGCCAAAATCCTCAACGGCACCCCCACCAGCCGTTTCGTGGATGCGGATGAACTGATTGGCGCAACGCTGTTCCTGTGCGACAACAAGTCCGCCAGCGCCATCACCGGCGTGGTCCTGCCCGTGGACGCAGGCTTCGCCGCCTACTCCGGCGTGTAAAATCAAATTCCTACAGGCACCGCTCCCCCAGCGGTGCCTGAACCTTATCCCCCAATGGGGCATGCATATTTTCGTTTCGCATAGTAAGTACAGCGTTAAAAAAACGTATGTCATTGCGAGCCAGTCCGCAGACTGGCGTGGCAATGACATAATTGTTCGGTTCGTTGGTGCGCTAAACGACGCAAGTTTGCACCATCCCTTGGCCCCCTCTCAGAGGGGGCTGTCACGCGAACAGCGTGACTGGGGGAGTGTCCTATCAATGTTTTGACACTCCCTCAGTCAAAAATCAAAGATTTTTGCCAGCTCCCTCAGAGAGGGAGCCGAGAGCGGCTTCGCTGCTAGTGCGCTAAACAATAATTTATAGTTCTTTGACACGCACGCAGGGCGTGATGCGGTTGCATCACGCCCCAGTTTTATTCGTTGGGAGGGAGAAAACCCTCAAAAATGGGCACCCAGCCCTCGGATACAGCGGTATCGTATTCCGCCCGGGAGCGCAGCGTCCAGCTGACCCCCATCATCCGCTTCATACACAGCCGGTTGCTGCACGTATCACGCCGGTCGGCGTAACGGTAAGCGATGAAATCCGGCTTCGTCAGGAAATTGGCCAGATTTTTGCTCATGACCCATTTCAGGAAAAACGGCAGCTTCAGTTCCGGCGTCTTGAAATAATTCTCCGTCAGCTGTCCCCGGATAACATCCGGGCGATGCTTTTTCAGCCACAGCAGGCATCTGGGGTCGAAGGACTCCATGCACCATGGGCCCTGATAGCCATCCAACAGCTTGCAGGCGGCCTCGGTCAGAGCGGCATGGTTATTCTTACTCACCTTCAGCTCCACCACCAGCGGCGCTTTCCCGGCGAACAGAGTCAGCACATCCCGGAACAGTGGAATCGTCTCCTCTGTCCCCTCCAGCCGGTACTGTTTCAGCTGATTGGCGGTCAAATCCTCGATGACTCCGTCCGCACCGGTAGTCCGTTTCAGTGCGGAATCATGCATCACCGCCAGCTCCCCATCCGCCAGCAGATGGATATCCAGTTCGATTCCACAGCCATGTGCCAGTGCGGCCCGGAACGCAGCCATGGAATTTTCCGGAACGCCATTTCCATGAAGGCCCCGGTGAGCATAACGCCAGCCACGAATCTCATTCACGCCGGGATGACCGGACCGGCCCCGGATAGCCAGCAACCACAGCAGTCCCAGCAGAACGCCGACACCACAGATAATCCCAAATCCAATCAGCATATCAATCCACATCCAGTGCTTCCAGTCCCACCTTGGCCGCGGACTTGCTGTCGCCGTGCTTCACCATTGCCATCGTCACAAAGGCCAGACCTACAAATACTGCCGCATAAGGGAACAGGACGGTCATGCCCATCTGATCCATCAGCAGGCCGGACAGCAACGGCGTAGCCGTCTGGGCCGCCATGGAGGCCGTGTAGTAGAAGCCGGTATACTTGCCCACGTCGCCGCCGGAGCACATCTCCACCACCATCGGGAAGGAGTTGACATTGATTGTGGCCCATGCCACACCAGCAAGCACGAACATGGCATTCATCAGCCAACCGGGGCTTCCAGGACGCAGGAACGCGGCAACCGCAAAGGAAGTCATCAGCATGACCACACCGGTCATGATGGTTTTTTTGCGTCCGAACTTGGAGGCAATCAGGCCGGAAGGGATGTACGCAATGGTTGCGGAGGCCTGAGCCAGCAGCATGGTAAAATTGAAATCCTTAATCTGCAGCACCTTGGTGGCGTACACAGAATACTTAGAGGTGACTGCATTGTAGCCGAAGTACCACAGGGCAATGGACAGCAGAATGAAAATCAGAGAACGCTTCTCGCTGGCGGACAAACTCCGCTTTTCACGCACCGTCTCCTCTTTCTCCTCAATGCCGTACTTGACGCTATCCGCCTGCATCTGCTTCGCCCAGAGAGGCTCTCGCACGCTCAGCAGGAAAATGCCCAGCGCAATGAGCATGATACCGGACAACACCGCCAAATAAGAGGTGTAGTTCATCATGGCGTTGGAGACCTTGGAAATGCCAAAAATCATGCCCATCACCAGTGCCAGCATACCGCCTACGGTGCCCATCAGGTTGATAATCGCGTTTCCTTTGCTGCGCAGGGGCTTGATGGTCACATCCGGCATCAGCGCTACCGCCGGGGAACGGAAAATCGCCATGGAAATCAGCACACCCAGCAGCAGTGCAATGAAGGTAATCAGTACCACAGGCGCTTTTGCCGTCCGGTCCGCCGCACAGGCCTCCCGGGCCGGGGTGACATGGTTGGTGTAGGGAGAAAACTGCTCGCCATCCACCGCAATGATATCACCGCTGCGGATGGACGTAAATTCATCCTTGCTGTACAGGTCCGACAGCACGAATTCCTCCCCCTCGGGGGTCAGCAGGGTGGTGTCCTTCTGCTCCTCATAAATGACCGCCAGCGCAGCCGGGTCATCCACAGTGGAGATGTCGGAGATATTCTTCAGCTGCGCATTGTCCGCAAAGGACAGCGTCTGCACCAGCAGGGCCGCCAGAATGGTGCCGATGAAAATGAAAGGAGTCCGTCTGCCATGCCTGCTGCGGCATTTATCGGACAGAGCGCCAAAAATCGGCAGCAAAAACACCGCCAGCACATTATCTGCCGCCATGACCACACCGGACCAAAACTGGGACATACCGAATTTGTTGGTCAGTATCAGGGGAATGATGGCCTCATAGGCGGTCCAGAACATACTGATCAGAAAAAACGCGAATCCGACCAGAATGGTGCGTTTATAATTAAGTTTCATGGATAGCCTCCTGAAATATTTTCAGCCTGCCAATGGATCCAAAATCATCGGCACGCTGATATTGCGATTATTATACAGTAGAAATTTCAAAATGTCCAGTCCCCTTGATTTAAAGATAAAAACATGGTATGATGTTATCAAATTATCTGACAGCGAGGTACACCGTGGAAGACCTGAAGCCAATCATCGCAAAAAATATCATCCGCCTGCGGCAGAACGCAAAAATGACCCAAATCGAGCTGGCTGAGCAGCTGAGCTATTCGGACAAAGCCATTTCCAAATGGGAACGGGCAGAGTCCATGCCGGACATCACCGTGCTGAAGGCCATTGCCGACCTGTTTGCGGTGCCGCTGGACTATCTGGTGCAGGAGGAACCTCAGCTTCCCCGGACCGAGCAGCCGCTGCCGGACAAGGGCCACAATCATCGTGTCATCACGACCCTCAGTGTACTGCTGGTGTGGTTCGTGGCGACGCTGTCATATGTGCTGATTGATGTGCTGGTAGCGGACGTTCGGCATCACTGGCTGGTGTTTCTGTACGCAGTGCCGGTTTCGGCGATTGTATGGCTGGTGTTCAACTCCATCTGGTTCAACACCCGGCGCAATTACCCGATTATCTCCACCCTGATGTGGTCGGCGCTAATCAGTGCGGTGCTGACACTTTTCGCATTCTCCATCCATGCTTGGCAGTTGCTTCTGCTGGGCATCCCCGGGCAGGTAATCATCTTCATCTGGTCCCGGTTGGAATATCACCAAAAATAACAAAAAAGGTCTGCTTCGGCAGACCTTTTCGTTTTCCCACAGATGCTAAATTATTGTTTACCGGCGTACCGCCGGAATGCAGAATGCTGAATGCAAAATGATTGTATTTCCTGCGGAAATGATGATATATTGTCGGCAACGCCGACACCATTTATTCTGCATTTTGCATTTTGAATTTTGCATTGCATTGCGTCAGCAATGCAATAAACGATAATTTAGCATTCTCTTTTATGACGCAGTTTGCGCAGGAGCAGCCACATCAGGTGGAAGAAAATGATTCCAGCCAGTGCGCCGCAACTGTCGATGCCCACATCTACAATGGTGCTGTAACGTCCTGGGGTGAAAATTTGGATGGTCTCGTCCACCGCCGCCACTGCCATACCGCTGATCAGCGGCAAGGCCAGCATCCACACTTTCCGCTCCATCAGCATCCCGCACAGCCAACTCAGGCACAACCCAAGTGCCGCAAACTCCGAAAAATGTCCCAGCTTGCGCAGGATAAAATGTCCATATTTGGAATCCGGAGACAGAAAAGGGAAAATCCCACTGATTAGCTTCCCGACCCAGCCACTGAACTGTCCGGAGGTTTCGCCGTTGAGACAGGAATTGCCCCAAATCAACGCCAGCAGCAGGCCAATCAAAATGCCGCAGACGATTAGTCGTGGTGTGGTTTTTTTCATAGAAATACCTCCGAAGCAGGATGCATCGATTATACCCCCGAGGGTGAAGACTGTCAAGCTGCTGTTGCGTTCTTAGGAGAAACGTGGTATAATATGTGGAAAAGAAGGAGAAAGAGGGATGAACATGGAACGGACAGACTCCATTTATCGTCAATTCGTCGCCATTTTGCATGAAGAGCTTCGACCCGCTATGGGCTGCACAGAGCCGATTGCACTGGCCTACGCCGGTGCCCGGGGTGCCCAGCTACTGGGGGCGCTGCCGGAGCGAATCGAGGTAGCCGTCAGCGGCAACATCATCAAAAACGTCAAAAGTGTGGTGGTGCCCAACACCGGCGGTCTGCGTGGCATTGCCGCGGCGGTTTGTGCCGGTGTCGTCGCCGGAAAGGCAGAGAAGGAGCTGGAGGTCATCAGTACCGTTTCCGAGGAACAACGTGCCCGTCTGCGTCAGTTCATGAAGGATGTGGTGGTGGATATCCGCCCCTCTGAAGCAGAACTGGTATTCGACATTCGCCTGATTCTCCACAGAGGACAGGACACCGCTGAGGTGCGAATCGTGAACCATCATACCAATGTGGTGTATTTGCGTAAGAACGGTCAGGTACTGCTGGAACTGCCCGTGGAGGAATCCTCCGAGGACAACCTGACCGACAAATCCTGCCTGAGCATCCAGCGAATCGTGGATTTTGCGGATTCTCTGGACATCGAAGATGTCCGGGACTGCGTCGGGCGGCAAATTGCGTATAATATGGCCATCGCCGAAGCCGGCCTAGAGGGAGACTGGGGTGCTAATATCGGTTCTGTGATTCTGCGTCAGCAGGGGCAGTCCCTTGAAAAACGAGCCCGTGCCTACGCTGCCGCCGGTTCTGATGCCCGTATGAGTGGGTGCGAAAAGCCGGTGATTATCCTCTCCGGCTCCGGTAATCAGGGCATTACTGCCTGTGTGCCGGTGGTCATCGTGGCACGGGATATGAATGCCAGCGAGGACCAGCTGATTCGAGCGGTGGTGGTCAGCGATTTGGTGACCATCCATCAAAAAACCGGCATCGGGCGGTTGTCCGCCTACTGCGGTGCCATCAGCGCTGGCTGCGGTGCCGGTGCCGGAATCGCCTATCTCCGAGGCGGACGGGTAGACGCAGTGGCCCATACGGTAGTCAACGGCATTGCCATCCTCTCCGGCACCATTTGCGACGGTGCCAAGCCCTCCTGCGCCGCAAAGATTGCTGCGGCGGTGGATGCCGGTATTCTGGGCTACGATATGTATCTGGAAAAGCAGCAGTTCTACGGTGGCGACGGTATCGTCACCAAGGGCGTGGATCGAACCGTGACCAACGTAGGCCGTCTGGCCCGGGAGGGTATGAAGGAAACCGACCGAACCATTCTGGAAATCATGCTCAGCGACGGCTGCTGATTGAATAACAAGACAACAAAAAGCAGGGCTGTGGCGCACAGTCCTGCTTTTCCTATAGCTTTTTCACTGGATCGTCGAATTTGCGCAGACGTGTAGTCCGGGCCAGAAGACGTGCCATATGGACCACGGAATCCCTCGTCCCACGCAGAAAGCCCCGGGGCTGAAAGTACCGATCAGATCGGTCGCCGGTATCCTGATGCCATGTCTCCAGCGCCCCCCGAAAAACCTCACAGGGTGCCAAATCCTGCTCCAGTTCCTGCAGCGTCCGGTAGGATTTACCCAGCACCGTCGTAGCAAAGCTCAGGCATGTATACGCCCCGGGGACCCGGAGGCGCACACGGAACATCGTCATCAGCGCTCCAAAATAATTATACAGCAACCCCAAATCCAAATCTCCAGCCCGGGCAAAAAATCCCTCCAGTGCCGTAGCCTTTTCCTCGGAGATTTCCACCCGAAATACCCGAACCGGCACCGTTCCGCCATCATAAAGGAATCGCTCCACCGGCTCCGCCACATATCCGGCGTGCATAGGCGTATCGATGGAGAACCGGGCAAAGGATACGATGCCAGACAAATCCTCATTCAGCGTCATTGATACATGATTGTAGTAACTGCGAGTGAAGGTCCGAATCAGCTTTCCGGCGCCCGTTGTGGTGCGCGACAAAATCACATATAGGTAAGCCATCATATCCCTCCTCGCTTCTATGGTAGCGCATTGGCGGTGCACTGTCAAGAGTTGAATCCAATTGACGATCTGCACCGAACAGGATATAATGAAACAAAAAATAGTATTTAAGGAGGGTCCGCCATGAAAAAGGGCTCAAATTCGTCCAAATTCTACATTGCGCTGGTAATCTTTAGTCTGGTGGGACAAGTGGCGTGGGTCGTTGAGAATATGTACCTGAACGTGTTCATCTACAAAATGTTCAATGCCTCCGCTGATGCGATTTCCACCATGGTGGCGGCCTCTGCCATTGCCGCCACGGTGACCACGCTGCTGATTGGAGCCTTGTCTGACAAGCTGGGCAAGCGAAAGTTGTTCATTTGCGGTGGCTACATTCTCTGGGGCATCTCCATCTGGAGCTTCGCTCTGATTCGGATGGATGTGATTGGACCGCTGGCTCCGTCAGTGGCAGCGGCAGCCTCGCTGGGTGTCAGCCTCGTCATCATCATGGACTGCGTCATGACCTTCTTCGGGTCCTCCGCCAACGACGCCTGCTTCAACGCATGGTTGACCGATGCCACCAACGCACACAATCGGGGCAAGGCCGAAGGAATTAACGCCATGATGCCCCTGATGGCGATTCTTGTGGTATTTGGTGGATTTATGAGCCTTGACCAAAGCAAGGCCGACAGCTGGACGGTAATTTTCGGTGTCATCGGTACCGTGGTGACCCTGTTGGGCATCGCCGGCTTCTTCCTCATCGAGGAAACCCCAATCAAAACCGATGGCAACCAGCATTACTTCGCCAACATCTTCTATGGCTTTCGGCCCGGCGTGATTCGACGCAACAGCACGCTGTACCTGTGCCTGCTGGCCTTTGCGGTGTTCAACATCTCCATCCAAATCTTCATGCCCTACCTGATTCTATATTATAATGTATCACTGGAGATGGAAAACTACGTTTTGATCATGGCACCGGCGATTTTGCTGGCGGCAGTGTTCACCGCCCTTTACGGCAGAGTCTACGACCGCTATCGCTTCAAGACCGCTGTGACTCCAGCCATCCTTCTGCTAATGGCAGGCTATGTGCTGCTGTACTTTTTCAAGGGAACGGCGCTGGTGTTCATCGGCTCGCTGCTGATGATGTGCGGTTACCTGTCCGGCATGGCGGTGTTTGGTGCCATGATTCGGGATTACACCCCCGAGAACCGGGCCGGTATGTTTCAGGGGCTACGAATTGTTGGGCAGGTTCTGGTTCCCGGCGTGATTGGACCGGCCATCGGTGCGGCGGTGCTGAAAAACGCTGAGCAAATTCTCAATGCCGACGGCACCTACTCCTTTAAGCCCAACGAAAATATCTTTCTTGCGGCATTTCTGGCTGCGGCAGTCCTCTGGCTGACCTTGATTCCCGTATTCCGAATGATGAGAAAAAATAGATAAATTATTGCTTACCAGCGTACCGCCGGAATGCAGAATGCAGAATGCTGAATGCAAAATGATTGTATTTCCTGCGGAAATAATGATATATTGTCGGCAACGCCGACACCATTTATTCTGCATTTTGCATTTTGAATTTTGCATTGCATTGCGTCAGCAATGCAATAAGCGATAATTTGCCGATGTAGATACAGGAGGAACTTATGAATCATCACACCCTTACCACCCCTCAGGGGGAAGCGTTAACCGGCACTCCCTGGACGGTGTATCCCCGTCCGCAGCTGCGGCGTAAGAGTTATGTAAACCTAAACGGCCCATGGGAATTTGCTGCCTGCAAGGGCGGCTATGACCAAACCATTCTGGTTCCCTTCTGCCCGGAGAGTTCCCTTTCCGGCATCCAGCAGCACTTTCACGAAAACTGCGTTCTGCGCTACCGCCGCCACTTCGCTCTGCCGGAGGGGTTCCATCAGGGTAGAGTGTTGTTGCACATCGGCGCGGCAGATCAGCGGCTGACATGCTACATCAACGGAAAACAGATGGGGCAGCACATCGGCGGCTACGAATCCATGACCTTCGATATCACTGACGCACTGCAGGCAGACAATGAACTGGTCCTGATTTGCCGTGACGATTTGCGTGACCAAACCCTGCCCTACGGTAAGCAGACCATGAAACGAGGCGGTATGTGGTATACGCCGGTGTCCGGCATCTGGCAGACGGTGTGGCTGGAAAGCGTGCCGGAAACTTATATCCGCAAATTGAACATTGAGAATCAGGGTGCGTCGGTCACCATCTCCACTGAGCCGGCACTGGATGGAACTGTCACCGTTAGCGGACTGGGCGAGTATGCCCTGACCAATGGAAACGTGACCATTTCCCCGGAAAATCCCCATTTTTGGAGTCCGGAGGATCCATATCTTTATGATTTCACTGTGACCACTGAGCAAGACAGTGTGGAAAGCTATTTCGCCCTGCGGACGCTGGAAATCAAAAAAGTCAATGGATATCAGCGGCTGTGTCTGAATGGAAAGCCCTACTTCTTCCACGGTCTGCTGGATCAGGGTTACTGGCCGGATGGTCTGTTCACCCCTGCGGCTCCGGAATGTTATGTAAACGATATCCTCGCCATGAAGAAGCTGGGATTCAACACCCTGCGCAAGCACATCAAGGTAGAGCCGGAGGAATTCTACTACCAATGCGACCGGCTGGGTATGATTGTTTTTCAGGATATGGTCAATAACGGCGACTACGATTTCCTTCGAGATACCGCCCTCCCCACCGTGGGCATCCAGACCCTGAACGACAAAAATATGCACACCAATCCTGCCACCCGTCATGGTTTCCTTCAAGGGATGGAGTCCACAGTGAACCAACTGCGCAACCATCCCTGCATCCTGTACTGGACAATTTTCAACGAGGGCTGGGGCCAATTCGACAGCGATAACGTCTATCATCACCTCAAAGCCATGGACAACACCCGGTGGATCGACACCACCTCCGGCTGGTTCCGCCGAAAGGAGACGGACGTGGACAGCCGTCATGTGTACTTTAAGGATATCCGACTGAAGGCTGGAGACAAGCCCTTGGTGCTATCGGAATTTGGCGGTTTCTCCTACAAGCCGGCGGGCCACGTCTTCAACACGGAAAAAACCTACGGCTATGGAAAGTTTGACGACCCGGATGCCTTTGCGCTGGCAGTGGAAAACCTGTACTATCAGCAAGTGATTCCAGCGGTGAAGAAGGGCCTTTGTGCCGCAATTTATACGCAGGTCTCTGACGTAGAGGACGAAACCAACGGCCTTTTGAGCTACGACCGAAAAGTGGAAAAGCTGACCGCAGAGCGGATGCGCCCCATCGCCGAAGCGCTGCAAATGGCCATAGAGTGACATTTTGGAAATGGGGCTTGTACTTTTTCGGAAAATGTGATAAACTGAATTGATTTTGTTTTAGGAGTCAAGGATATGTCGAATTTAGTAGAAGAAATCAGTCGCCGCCGGACGTTTGCCATCATCTCCCACCCCGACGCCGGTAAGACCACCCTGACAGAAAAATTCCTGCTCTACGGCGGAGCCATCGCCCAGGCCGGCGTGGTCAAGGGCAAGAAGAACTCCCGTGCCGCCACCTCCGACTGGATGGAAATCGAGAAGCAACGTGGTATCTCTGTCACCTCCTCCGTCATGCAGTTCCAGTACGGCGGATTCTGCATCAACATTCTGGACACCCCGGGCCACCAGGACTTCTCCGAGGATACCTACCGTACCCTGATGGCGGCGGACTCCGCCGTGATGGTCATCGACGGTGCCAAGGGCGTGGAGCCTCAGACCCGGAAACTGTTCAAGGTCTGCGCCATGCGCCACATCCCCATCTTCACCTTCATCAATAAGATGGACCGGGAAACCAAGGATCCCTTCGACCTGCTGGACGAGGTGGAACGAGAGCTGGGCATCGAAACCTACGCCATGAACTGGCCCATTGGTTCCGGAAAGGATTTTCAGGGTGTGTACGACCGGGAGCAGAGTCAGCTGCTGTTCTTCTCCGGCCTGAATGGTAAGGCTAAGGCTGACAAGCAGGCCATCGATTTGTATGACGCTCAGGTTGCCCAACTGCTGGACAGCGAGCAAAAGCATCAACAGCTGATTGATGATGTGGAACTGCTGTCTGCCGGTCGGGAGATGGACTTTGAAGCTGTCCGCTGCGGTCAGCTGTCCCCCGTATTCTTCGGCTCTGCCCTCACCAACTTCGGCATCGAGCCGTTTTTGGAGGCGTTCCTGAAGCTTACACCTCCGCCGCTGGCCCGTGTGGCGGACTGCGGCACCATCGATACCTTCAGCCCGGACTTCTCCGCTTTTGTTTTCAAGATTCAGGCCAACATGAACAAGGCCCACCGGGACCGTCTGGCGTTTATGCGAATTTGCTCCGGCAAATTCCAGCGTGATACGGAATATTTCCATGTGCAGGGTGGACGGAAGATGCGTCTCAGCCAGCCCCAGCAGCTGATGGCCGCGGAGCGTGAGATTGTGGAAGAAGCCTACGCCGGCGACGTGATTGGCGTGTTCGACCCGGGTATCTTCGCCATCGGTGACACCATCACAACCCCCGGCAAAAAGTTCACCTATTCCGGCATCCCCACCTTCGCCCCCGAACATTTCAGCCGTGTTTCCGCCAAGGATTCTATGAAGCGCAAGCAGTTCGTCAAGGGCACTGAGCAGATTGCCCAAGAGGGTGCCATTCAGATTTTCAAGGTGCCCAACTCCGGTATGGAGGAGGTCATCGTGGGCGTCGTAGGCACACTGCAGTTCGACGTGTTCCAATACCGGATGAAGAATGAGTATGGCGTGGATCTTCGGATGGAGGGCTTGCCCTACGAGGAGATTCGCCTGATTGACAGCTATCCCGGCGACCTGCAGGATTTGAATCTGGGCAGCGACGCGGAGCTGCTGGAAGACTACCGTGGCCGGAGCCTGCTGGTGTTCTCCAGCTACTGGGCGATTGACTTCACCTGCCGCAAAAACCCCGGCCTTGTGCTGAAGGAAATCGTGGTCGAAAAAGGTTAAGTGTACCGCCGGTGTGGTTCCCCACACCGGCGTTTTAGACTGTCAAAATTAGTGTTATGTTGCGATAAATTATTGTTTAGCGTACTAAACGCAGCACCCCTTGCCTCTCCCTCTGGGAGAGGTGCCCAGTGCGCACACTGGGCGGAGAGGGTGTCCTATCATTGTTTTGACACCCTCTCAGTCAAAAATCAAAGATTTTTGCCAGCTCTCCCAGAGGGAGAGCCAAGTTTGGTG
>JAZQIN010000004.1:0-1877 GCA_045541155.1 Faecousia sp. | reverse complement strand
TTGTCATTGCGAGGCCCGAAGGGCCGTGGCAATCCGTACTCCTCGTAATATGTAGAGAAAACGGATTCCCACGGTCGCTACGCTCCCTCGGAATGACACGGTATTTTGTTTTTGCGGTAGTCGTGTAAACGATAATTTACCTTCCTAAGGAGGAACTATGAACAAGGAACAACTTTCCGCACTGGTAGCGGAGATATTAGGCCAGATGGAGCCCACTGTCAAGGCCGCTGACTATCGTCCCACCGCTCCTCAGCCAAGGCCGGAAAATCATCATTACCGCGATGGTGACTTCGTGGAGGACGTGACCGCACTGGACCTGCGCAAGCTCTACTTGACGGAAAACCCTGCGGATAAGTCCCGATTCGCCAAAATGAAGGCCAAAACGCCAGCCCGTCTCGGCTCCGGCAAGGCAGGCCCACGCTACAAGACCTTAACCATGCTTCGTTTCCGTGCCGACCACGCCGCCGCGCAGGATGCGGTATTTTCTGAGGTGGACACGGAATTTGCCAAGCGTCACGACCTGCTGCCCACCAAGACTCGCTGCGACAGCAAAGACGAATATCTGACCCGTCCGGATTTGGGCCGCTGCTTCGACGAACACAACGCCAAGGCCATCAAGGGCGTAATCGACACCCCTCCGCAAGTGCAAATCGTCATTGGTGACGGTCTCAGTTCCGCCGCCATTGAGGCCAATGCCATGGACTGCTATGCAGCCCTGACCGACGGCCTGAAGCTGCGCAACATTCAATGCAGCAAGCCCATTTTCGTCCGCTACTGCCGGGTGGGCGCCGGGGATGCCATTGGCGATTTGACCGGCTGTGAGCTGGTTTGCGTACTGGTGGGCGAACGGCCCGGTCTGGTGACGGACAAAAGTATGTCCGCCTATATCACCTATAAGCCCCACACCGGCGTATCCGAATCCAGCCGGACGGTGGTATCCAATATCCATGCCCAGGGAACCCCTGCGGTGGAGGCCGGTGCCCACATTGCGGAGCTGATTGAAACGATTCTCAAGCGGAAGGTCTCTGGCGTGGGATTGCATCTGGAGGCGGCCCAATGATTCCTGTGAAGGTTCTGGCAGTGCGGTATATCCCCAATGCCGACCCAGCCCTGTGCCGCCATTTGGGTGCGCCGAAAGGGTATCCTTCTCTCGGACTACTGACCACCGACTGCGATGATGCCACCTATATCGCACTGGACGAGGCCACTAAGGCCGCCGATGTGCAGGTCTGCTACGGACGCAGCTTCTACGCCGGGGCCGCCAATGCCTCTACCCCCAACGCCGGCGAGGTGATTGGCATTCTGGCCGGGGCCACCCCCGGTGCGGTGCGCAGCGGCATGGAGGCAGCGCTGGGTGCCTTGGAGCGGATTGGATTTGAAAAAGTGAACGGTGTGCCATATCTGGCCCACACGGTCAGCAGCTCAGGAAGCTTTCTTGCGAAGGAAGCCGGTGTCAATACCGGCTCCGCTCTGGCTTATCTGATTGCGCCGCCGCTGGAGAGTATGTACGCAATGGATGCGGCACTGAAGGCGGCAGATGTGACGTTATGTAAACTATATGCTCCGCCCAGTGAAACCAATTTTGGCGGCGGCCTGCTCAGCGGCACACGTTCCGCCTGTGCCGCCGCCTGTGATGCCTTCGCCACCGCCGTTGCGGAGGTAGCCCAGCAACCCAAACAATAAAACTGTTGGGGCGTGCCACAGCACGCCCCAACAGTCAGTGTGTCAAAGTACTATAAATTATTGTTTACCGGCGTATCGCCGGAATGCAGAATGTGGAATGCAGAATGCAAAATGATTGTATTTCCTTCGGAAATGATTGAAATTATCGGCGTAGCCGATACTATTCATTCTGCATTATGCATTATGAATTCTGC
>JAZQIN010000003.1:0-6255 GCA_045541155.1 Faecousia sp. | reverse complement strand
CCTTGGCTCTCCCTCTGGGAGAGCTGGCACCGCCGAAGGCGGTGACTGAGAGGGTTTCGGCGCTTTATATACCCTCTCCGCCCCAGTGTGCGCACTGGGGCACCTCTCCCAGAGGGAGAGGCAAGGGATTGTGCGTTACTTCGCCAAACAATCATTTACGGTTATGGTTTATGATTCCTATCAAGCCTGAAAGGAGAGATTATTGTGCAGCTGCCCAAGCATATTTTACACTGTATCGACGCACTGGAGCAGGCCGGATATCGGACCTGTGCGGTGGGTGGCTGTGTCCGCGACTGGCTGTTGGGAATCGCACCTCAGGACTACGACCTCTGTACTGCCGCCACGCCGGAGACGATTCAGACCATCTTCGCCCACCGAACGCTGGTGCTGGCTGGGGTGAAGCATGGCACCGTAGGGGTGGCATTTCCGGAGGGAGTGGTGGAAATCACCACCTTCCGCACTGAGGGAGATTATTCCGACGGACGGCATCCGGGTTGGGTTCGGTTCGTGACCTCCATTGAGGAGGATTTGTCCCGACGGGACTATACGGTGAATGCCATGGCCTGGTCCCCTCGGGACGGTCTGATCGACCCCTTTGGTGGCAAGGCAGATTTGAATCATAAAATCCTGCGTACCGTCGGCAATCCGGCGGACCGATTTCAGGAGGATCCCCTGCGGATTTTGCGTGGCGTGCGATTTGCAATTCGGTTCGGCTTGCGCCCGGAACCGAACACCGAGATTGCCATGACCCGGCTGGCTCCCCTGATGGACAAGCTGGCCCGAGAACGGGTATTTGATGAATTATGTAAACTACTGCCACTGGCATCGGCGGCGGATTTGATACGCTTCAACCGGATTCTGACCCAGCCGATCCCGGAGCTGGCCAGCGCCATCGGCTTTGACCAGCGGTCGCCCCACCATGCCTACGATTTGTTCACCCATGTGGCCCATGTGACGGCGGCAGTACCGCCGGAGCCAGTACTGCGTTGGGCGGCGCTGCTTCATGATGTGGGCAAGGTTCCCTCCTTCACCACCGACGAAAACGGCCGGGGCCATTTCTACGGTCACGCTCGGACAGGTGCGGAAATTGCCGAGCGCGTTCTGCGCCGATTGAAGGCTCCCACTGCACTGCGAGAGCAGTCAGTGGCGCTGATTGGACTGCATATGACCCGGCTGGAGCCGGACCGGCAGCTGCTGCGCCGACGGCTGAGCCGTCTGGGGCAGGAAACCGTGGAGCAGCTCCTGCTGCTGCAAGAGGCGGACATGGGCAGTAAGGGCACCGGAAATCTGGAGGAACAGGCAATATTCCCTCAAATTCGACAGCTTTTGGATGAAATTTACTCAGAAAACGCCTGCCTGACCGTCCGGGATTTGGCGGTAGACGGACGGGATTTGATTGAAATCGGCTTTGCCCCCGGACGGGAACTGGGGCAATGCCTGCAACGCCTGCTGGAGCAGGTGGTGGACGAGACCCTCCCCAATGAAAAAGCCGCCCTCCTGCAAGCGGCAAAAAATAATAGGACCCCTGCTGGGGCCCAATAGATGAGCCTGCTCGGTTGAGCAGGCTCTTGCTATTATGCGGTGGAATCAGCGGTGGCGGTCAGCCACGTGGCGTAGACCTTAACGATATGGATGGCGGCTTTGCCGTCGAATTCATAGTCTCCCCAACTGCACTGACCGCCCTGATCGGTCCAGTGCTTGGCGACCATCGCCGCCAAATCCTCACAGGCGGTGCGACCGGATTGCTGTGGGCCGCAGATATGGGCTACCGCCTTCCAGCTTTCGGCGGTGGACTCCATCATGTTCACCGCCACCACTGTCTCCGCCAGATGGGGCATCACACTGCCCGGATTGCCGATATCCGCCCGAATCCCCTGCTTCGACAGATACAGCGCCGCATCCTTTACACTTTGTATCCCCATTTGACCTCCCTGCCCTTCAGGGCACACAGTCCCCAGCGGTACAGCGGCCCCTCCTGCGCCTGATAGACCTCGCATCGGCGCAGAATATAGGCCGTTCCGCCCACACGTACCTCATCCCCGGCCTTAATTTCCACATCTGCCGGGCCGATATAAAGATACTGACCGCCGGGAATCTGGCCCACCGGGGTGATGATTGGATTCATGCTATCCCAGCTTTTAGAATTACTAAACTGAAGGAAAATTCGGGTATGGACCCCACCTACCGTAGCCTCCACACCAAATCGCTCCAGCAGTCGGTCAATCACCAGCTTCATCTCAGACCCCCCGGAAGGCAAACCGATCCTTCAGGTACGGCCCAATCATCAGCTCTGCCTGATAACGCAGGCAGTTGGCAGCAGCATCACTGTCGTTGCGACGCATGGTCATATCCCCCACCGTGATTTGCTCCACCCGGTCCAAATCGTCAGACCCGGACAGGGCCGCCAGTGCGTACAGGCTGGCCGCCGCCACGAAATCCGCCTTGCAGTCCTCAGGTGTCAGCCCCTGCCGCAGTCGCTGAGCCAGAGAATTGACCGCCCCCCGGCACAGTAGCTTCAGCAACGCCTCCTGCTTCGCCTCCAGCCCTCCTGATAACAGGAGGGCCTGTGCGAAAACCTGATCCGTCAGGGTCATACGTTCAGGACGGCGGCAGCACCGTCACAAATCTTGCCGAAACCGGAAATGGAGGTGATGGCGGCACGCTCCAGCTGGCGGTCAATCAGCTTGTCGTACTCCACCAGCACATCACCGGCACGAACCAGCTCCAGTGCGTAACGGTTGTCCAGACCGATGATTACACCGTCCGACACAGCAGAGGTACGGTGCAGCTGTGCGCCCAGAGGGGTGCCCACCTTGCCGGTGCCGGTGAAATTCAGCCCGGTCATGGGATTCTGCAGTTCCGGAATCTTCAGCAGACTGGTCATGGTGCCGGTGGAGCAGAGGATGGTGTTCATAGTGTAGGGATCGAACTGACCCCAGAACTCCACAAGCTGGTCGTAGCCCAGAGCGGAGCCGGAGATGGGGCTGGTGCCGATGGTGTACTGGACGGCAGCATTGTCGTTGCCATCGCCGTTGATCAGCACGTTCACCGCATCCGCCAGCTGCTGCTTCTGAATGTAGGCACCAATCTGGCGCAGCATCACGCTGAACAGATCCAGCTTCTGGAACCGAATGGCCTCGTAGGAAGCCACCAGCATTCTGCCACGCTTGGTCAGGCTGACCAGATGCTCCTTAGACTTGACCTCGGTCTCGGGGATGGCAGCGCCCTCCTCCACATCCTGCAGTGCCTTGTCCTCGTCGGTGGGCACAGAGTAGATGGAGCGGTAGTCCATGGAATCGATGACGGTGGTGGTGGCGGTGATGGCAGGCAGGATATCATTTTCCTCCATACCCTGACGGACGGTACGGGCGATGTACTCGGGGAACAGCACGGCGCTGTCCATGGTGCGGAAGAACTTCTCCACCGTGGAGGAGCCGGCACCCTTAGCACGGATGCCGAAGCGCTTGAGCTGACGCTGGAAAGCGTCGGTGCCCTCCAGAGCGGTGCCCCGGTAGTTTTCGCTGGGATCCAGAGATTCCAGCACCTGTGTGAAGGACTTGCCTTCCTGACGGTACATCCCCTTTTCCAGCTTCAGATTGTCGTAACTCATGTTCATTTCCTCCTGAATAATAATATATGGAAACCGGCTTTGCCGGTAGTTCCTAAAGTGCTAAATTATCGTTTACACGACTACCGCAAAAACAAAATACCGTGTCATTCCGAGGGAGCGTAGCGACCGTGGGAATCCGTTTTCTCTACGGATTGCGAGGAGTACGGATTGCCACGGCCCTTCGGGCCTCGCAATGACAAGCGTTGTATACGGTGCAGTGCTTAGTGCGCTAAACAATAATTTTCTGCATTAAATCATAAACCCGCTTTCGAGGATTTCACCGGTAGCGGTGGCACCGGGGAGCTGACACTTTACCGGATACATCTGCTCCATCCGGCTCTGGAGTGCGGCCTTCATTTTCATCAAATCCTCGGCGGACACCTTACCCACGATGCTGCGCAGCACCGGCTCGTCCATGCCCAAATCCAGAGCCAGACACAACCGCACCACCTCATCTCCCAGTACCGCCTGATACTGCCGACCCAGCTGGGCTTCCTTGAACAGGACCCGGTACTCTGCCTGCGCCCCAAATTCCTCTGCCAGTTCCTTCAGCGTCCGGCGGCTGCCCAACGCCTTCAGCACCCCGGCGTCCCGTTGCGCCGGAACCGCCACGAAGGAGAATTCGTAGGCATCCATCGGCTCTTTCAGGATGGCGCAGCATATATTACCGTCATAGGCTTCGCCCTTGATGTGACCGCAGGTGCCGTAGTCGCTGCCGCAGATGGAGCATACGCTGCGACCCATGGCGCAGCCCACGGAGACCTCTTTTTTGATACCGGCTTCGATGTCGGCGATTACCTCGTCGGCGTTGCCCCCCCGACGAATGTAGGCCCAGGCCTTGATGTAGCTGACGCCGTCCTCCTGAACCACCTCGGTGGAGAAGATACGGGCCACTTGAGAATCGCTGCTCCATTTGTGATCGACGATGCCGGTCTTGCCGATAAACAGCTTGGCAAGACCCGGCAAAGCTGCGGTGTCAAACCGTTCTCCGTCCCGATCCACCTGATTGTCGCACAACCGCAGAGAGAAGACGTATACCTGCTCTGCGGTGAGCGTCCCCTTGGCTTGTGCGTTGATGGCCTCCAGCTGCACTGCAGTGGGGACGCCGCCTCTGGCCACTTCCGTTTCCTTCTTGATTTGCATCATGTAACCTCCTTGATTTGTTGAGATAGATTATTGTTTACCGGCGTACCGCCGGAATGCAGAATGTGGAATGCAGAATGCAAAATGATTGTATTTCCTTCGGAAATGATTGAAATTATCAGCGTAGCCGATACTATTCATTCTGCATTATGCATTATGAATTCTGCATTGCAGCGCGTATGCGCTGCTAAGCTAAACGATAATTTACGAATTTCGTGCTTTTTCAGCCTGCGCCTTATACAGCTCTGCCTGTGCCTCCTGGGTGATGTCCTGCAAACTGATGTCGTTCCAGAGGATCTCCAATCGGTCGTCCAGCCCCTCCAGTGCCAAAAACGTCCGACAAATCTTCATCACCGCAGGCTCCACCGTCCGGCGCAAGGCCCACAGTTCGCTGGTCAGGATATCCGCCTGCTGGGTACTCATCCGCTCGGTGGTGCTCCAGTTTAGGCCCAGCAGGAAGGGCGGCAGACCGGTCTTTGCCACCAACTGCTCCAAAATTTGCCGAACCGGAATCTGAGAATCCAGAATTGGAGCCTCACCGCCAATGACCTTAATTTCCACGTCTCCTACTGCCACAAAATCCCGCACGGTACCGTTTTTTCCATCCTCCATGGCTCTGGCCCATTCCTTCGCCATTTGCGCCCCACGTTCCTGCACCGCTGCCGGATCCATATCCTCGCCGCCCTTGCAGATTACGCTGTAGCGGATGTTACCGGCCCGTTCCCAATTGGTACCGATGGTGGCATAGATTTTCATCAGGATATCCGCAAGGAAGGGCATCCCCCGGAACAGGCTGACCCCGTAAGGGTGCGCCGGCTCTGGACTCAGTGCGGTGAACAGCAGCAACTGCTGGTAGGGCAGAGGATGGGACTTGCCGTTGGAGTCCGGCCCCCACAGCACGATTTCCATGGGACTGCCATCCTCTTGAATTTCGATTTGGGTAGCATCCCCCCAGCAGATTCCCCGGACCTTACCGCCAGTCACTACGATTTCGCCCACTGCTCTGCCAATGGTCAGCAGGCTGTCCATGTAACCGCTGAGAAAGCTGTCGATGCCGGACTGCCCTCGACCGCAAGGGACAGTGCGCAGGAAACGTTCCAATGCCTGCTGGGATGCCGGGTTGTGACAGTTCACCTGAAAGCCTCCGGAGAGACGTACCAACTTTCCGACGGCGGCATCCAGCACAGGGATGGCCTCCCGGAGCTGGCGGTATACCCGTTCCTCCCCCAGTCCCAGCGGCACGAACCCCCTCAGGTCCGAAAACGGATGGGTGGTTCCGCTACGCAGCTGACACGTCGCTGCCACTGAACCGGTGTTTTTGCGTTTCCGTTTCAATATGATTGCTCCTTTCAAATTGTTTGATAAATTATTGTTTACCGGCGTACCGCCGGAATGCAGAATGTGGAATGCAGAATGCAAAATGATTGTATTTCCTTCGGAAATGATTGAAATTATCGGCGTAGCCGATACTATTCATTCTGCATTATGCATTATGAATTCTG
>JAZQIN010000002.1:0-21636 GCA_045541155.1 Faecousia sp. | reverse complement strand
GGATGCGGAGACCTATGCCAACGCCGATGTTCTGACTGCCGATAACGCAATCAGCGTCGTCGAGATGACTGCCAGCGATTCTAAGTGGCTGGGCACTGTTTCCGGCATCGCCGCCAAGCAGATTGACCAGACCTACTACATTGCCGGTACCTACACCGTTGGCGATACCACCTACTACAGCCCCGTCATCTCCTACAGCCTGGGCGCTTACTGTGTTGAGCAGGCCAGCTACGGCGTTGACTTCGGCGCTGCTACCGCTGTCTACGGCTACTACGCCAAGGCATACTTCGCATAATTCGCACAATTAAACAACGAAAGCCACGGGCCTCGGCCCGTGGCTTTTATACTGACACTCATCTTTCTCACTTCTAGGAAACTGAATAATAATCGCCACAGGCTTCAGCCTGTGGCGATTTTGTTATTCGTATTCCAATACTTCCTTGGCGATGTATACAGGACGAGATTTGCTTTGCTCAAACGTTCTGCCTACATATTCACCGATAATGCCTATGCAAAACAACTGAACACTGCCCAGAAGTAGGATTAGTACGATAATGGTGGCATAACCGGGAATCGCAATGCCCCAAATCAGTTTTTCGATGATAATCCATATCAGGTAGAGGACGGCCGCTATCGCCGTAAAGCTGCCAAGATACAGAGAATAGCGCAAGGGTTTTGTAGAAAAACCGATGATTCCTTCGATGGCATAATTCATCAGTTTTCGGAAGCTCCATTTGGTTTTTCCTGCGTGCCGCTCACAGGCGGTGTAAGGAATGTAGTAGGTATTATAACCGACCCATGCGAACAGGCCCTTGGAGAATCGATGATATTCCGCTAGTTTCAAAAGACTGTCGCGAACGCTCCGCCGGAATGTCCGGAAATCGCTGGCATCGGAATGAAGATTTACATCTGACAGATGATTAATGACACCGTAGAAGCGCTTTTTAAAAAAGGAGAGCACTTTCCCCTCGCCACGGCGGTCCTGATAGGCGGCAACAACATCATACTCAGGCTTTTCTTCTAAAATGTTCACCATATCACGAACGATTTCAGGACGTTGCTGTAAATCAGCATCAATCAATGAGATATATTCGCCACTGGCGTGCTCCATCCCGGCGTAGATAGCTGATTCTTTACCGAAATTCCGGGAGAAGGAGATAACCTTGACCGGGCAGGCTTGTGCCGCATGGATTTTTTTCAGATTATATAATGTGGCATCCGCACTGCCATCGTTGACAAAGATAATTTCATAATCATAACTACAGCCATCAAACGCTGATAGTACAGCATCCTGAAACACTGCAACATTTTCCGCTTCATTATAGCAGGGGACAACCAGAGAAAGCTTCATGAGCCTCAGCTCCCATTCAAATTTTCATTTATTATATCCTATTATCTTAAATCCGTCAAGAATTCCATTGACAGTTTACAAGATTTGTGGTATTTTATCTGAGTAGTTGCGTAGATGGAGAGGTTCCTATTTTCTTCTGTTCAGAGAGTGCTCGGTTGGTGTGAGGGCATACAGGAAGATGCGGATGGTCGCTTCGGAGCAGTTTCCCTGAACTCATAGTAGGGGAGACCGGGTCAGCCCGTTACAGCTTTTGAGTGCCCGAAAGGGAATTCAGGTGGTACCGCGGAAAGGTAGATTTTCGCCCTGAGAGTATTGGCTCTCAGGGCGTTTCTTATTTTGAAAAGGAGTGTTAGAAATGGCAAGAGAACTGCCGAAGGTGTATGAACCCCAGCAGGTGGAAAACGAAATCTATAAGATGTGGGAGGATGGCGGCTACTTCCGTCCTCAGGGCAAGGAGGGGGCAAAACCCTTCACCATTGTCATGCCTCCCCCCAATGTGACCGGTCAGCTGCACATGGGTCATGCCATGGATGCGACCCTTCAGGACACTCTGATTCGCTTTAAGCGGATGCAGGGCTATGATGCGCTTTGGGTCCCTGGTGTTGACCATGCTGGTATTGCCACCCAAATCAAGGTCGAGGAAGAACTGCGTAAGAATGAGGGACTGACCCGTTATGACCTTGGTCGTGAAAAGTTCTTGGAGCGTGTCTGGGACTGGAAGCAGAAGTATGGCAACCGGATTGTTGAGCAACAGAAGAAGTTGGGTGCATCCTGCGATTGGGAGCGTTCCCGGTTTACCATGGACGAGGGCTGTTCTAAGGCGGTTCGCGAGGTGTTTGTTTCTCTGTATGAAAAGGGCTTGATTTACAAAGGAAGCCGTATTATCAACTGGTGTCCCAACTGCGTCACTGCACTGTCCGACGCTGAGGTTGAGTATGTGGATAAGCCTGGTCATCTGTGGCATATTCGCTATCCGCTAGCTGATGGCTCCGGTGAGGTTGTAGTTGCTACTACCCGTCCTGAGACTATGCTGGGTGATACCGGTGTCTGCGTTAACCCCAATGACGAGCGCTACAAGGACATTGTGGGCAAGACGGTGATTCTGCCGCTGGTCAACAAGGAGATTCCCGTGGTTGCCGATGATTATGCGGAGATGGAGTTCGGCACCGGTTGTGTTAAGATGACCCCTGCCCATGACCCCAACGACTTCGAGGTGGGTCTGCGGCATAATCTTGAGGTTATTCGAGTGCTGGATGACAATGGCAAGGTCAACGAACTGGGCGGCAAGTACGAGGGGCTGGATCGCTATGAGGCTCGTAAGCAGATTGTAAAGGATTTGGAGGAGCAGGGTTATCTGGTGAAGATTGATGACCATGCCCACAACGTTGGCACTTGCTACCGCTGCCACAATGACGTGGAGCCCATCATCTCTGCCCAGTGGTTTGTGAAGATGCAGCCTCTGGCAGAGGAGGCCATCCGGGTGGTGAAGGAGGGCGAAACCAAGTTCGTTCCTGAGCGATTCTCCAAGACCTATTTGAACTGGATGGAGAACGTTCGTGACTGGTGCATTTCCCGTCAGCTTTGGTGGGGGCACCAGATTCCGGCTTGGACCTGTGCAGACTGCGGTCATATCACTGTTTCCCGTGAGGATGCATGCAAGTGTGAGAAGTGCGCCAGTGTCAACATTGAGCGTGACCCGGATGTTCTGGATACTTGGTTTAGCTCTGCGCTGTGGCCCTTTGAGACGCTTGGCTGGCCGGAAAATACGGAGGATTTGCAAAAATTCTATCCCACCGATGTTCTGGTCACCGGTTATGATATTATTTTCTTCTGGGTTGCCAGAATGATTTTCTCCGGCTGTGAGCACACAGGAAAGACTCCCTTCCACACGGTCCTGATTCACGGCCTTGTCCGTGATGACAAGGGTCGGAAGATGTCTAAGAGTCTGGGGAACGGCATCGATCCGCTGGAGATGATTGAGCGGTTCGGTTGTGATGCGCTGCGTATGAACATGGTCACCGGCAATAGCCCCGGAAATGATATGCGTTTCTATGTGGAGCGCTGCGAGGCTATGCGTAACTTTGCCAACAAGCTTTGGAACGCCAGTCGTTACGTCATGATGAATCTGGGCGAAAGTGCAGTCAACGCATTACCTGCCACAGAGAATCTGGAGATTGCCGACAAGTGGGTGCTGTCCAAGCTGAACACTCTGATTGCCGAGGTTACCGAGAATCTGGAGAAGTATGAGCTGGGCGTTGCAGTCCAGAAGGTCTACGATTTCATTTGGGACACCTACTGCGACTGGTACATCGAACTGACCAAGGCACGTCTGTACTCCGAGGATTCCGACCGGAAGAAGACTGCCATGAGCGTGCTGGTGTACGTTCTGGATCAGGTGCTGCGTTTGTTGCATCCGTTCATGCCTTTCATCACTGAGGAGATTTGGCAGTCTATCCCCCACGAGGGCGAAGCGCTGATTGTTGCGCAGTGGCCGCTGTACAAGGCAGAGTTGGCGTTCAAGGCGGAGGAGGCGCAGATGGAGTCTGTCATGGAGTGCATCCGTGCCATCCGTGCGCGCCGTACCGAAATGAACGTGCCTCCTAGCAAGAAAGCGGCACTGTTCATCCTGACAGCCAAGAAGGAAATCTTTGCTGAGGGCGAGGGTTTCTTACAGCGTCTGGCCTATGCAGATGCCGTGACCCTGTTGGATTGTGAGCCTGAGAATCTGGACGGCATGGTGACCATCACCACCGCTGATGCCAAGCTGTATATCCCCATGGGACAGCTGGTTGATGTTGCCAAGGAACTGGAGCGAATCAACAAGGAGCTGGAAAGCGCCCGGAAATTCTTGGCTTCTCTGGAGGGTAAGCTGTCTAATGAAAAATTCGTTTCCCGTGCGCCTGAGTCTGTAGTCAACGCTGAGCGTGAAAAAGCCGCTAAGACGAAGGAACTTATCGCACAACTGGAGCAGAGTCTCGCAGCACTGGAGAAACTGTAAAAATGTTTTTTTGATGACCGGCGGTAAATCCGCCGGTCTTTTTTATTATCACTCCTGATTCCGACTGTAAATACAGTCGGCTTTTTTTATACTAGCCTTGCTAAAAATGAAGGAGGAACCTATTTATGCAATTTACCAGTTTCCTGCAGGACGGTCATCTGACGGTGGCGCTGACCGGTGAGATAGATCACCATTGCGCCAAGCACTACATCCAGTCCATCGCCGCAAAGATTGAGGCCTACACGCCGTCGATTTGCATCCTAGACTTCAAGGAAGTCAGCTTTGTAGATTCCTCTGGCATTGCGGTGGTAATCAATGCCCTGCGGAGCATGACTCAGATTGAAGGCACGCTGATGCTGGCTGGACTGGCGGAACAGCCAATGAAAGTATTCCGGGCATCCGGAGTTGATAAATTAGTACAGATTAAGGAGGCAGTATCATGAAATTTGAGAACTATATGACGTTGGAATTCCCCAGCAAGTCCAGCAACGAAGCCTTCGCCCGGTCGGCGGTGGCCTGCTTTGCGGCGCAACTGGATCCGACCATGGAAGAATTGGGCGATATACGCACTGCGGTATCCGAAGCAGTGACCAACGCCATCGTCCACGCTTACCCTAACGAACTCGGCACCGTGACCCTACGGTGCCGGATTCTGAAGGGACAGATTCTGGATATTGTGGTAAAGGACAGGGGCGTGGGCATTGGTGACATTGAGCAGGCCCGTCGGCCTATGTATACCACTGGCGGTTCTGACCGTAGCGGTATGGGCTTTACAATTATGGAAAGTTTTATGACCAATTTGGATATTACTTCCGTACCGGGAAAAGGAACGACGGTACATATGCGGCGAAAGCTGCAGCGACGCAAATGAGCCGTACGGAGGAGCTGATTCGTCTGGCCCAGTCTGGCAATCGAGAAGCAGGGGAGGCGTTAATAAATGAAAATTCCGGCCTGATTTGGTCGGTGGCAAAGCGATTCATGGGCCGGGGAACGGATGCGGATGATTTGTACCAGCTGGGCTGTATGGGCTTTATCAAGGCAGTGGAAGGATTTGATTTGGAGTTTGGAACGCAGTTCTCTACCTATGCGGTTCCGAAAATTGCAGGAGAAATCAGGCGGTTTCTGAGGGATGATGGCCCGGTGAAGGTATCCCGTGGACTAAAGGAGCAGGCTGCTTCCATTCATATGGCTCGGGCTGAGTTGACGGCCTCCCTTGGAAGAGAACCTACTGTAACAGAAATCTCAAATAAAACCGGTTATACCCCCGAGGAAATCGCCATGGCAGAGACTGCCACCGCCGCAACGGAATCCATCCATCGTCAGATGGGGGAGGAAGGTTTTTCGCTGGAAAATATACTCACGGATACAGAAACAGAAGAACGGCTGCTGGAGAAAATTTCGTTGCGGCAGGCGATAGACAAGCTGGCACAACGGGAAGCAATGGTAATTCGGCTTCGGTATTTCCATGCGCTGACTCAGGACCGGGTGTCAAAGGTGTTAGGGGTGAGTCAGGTGCAGGTTTCCAGAATCGAAAAAAAGGCATTGAAGCAGTTGAAAGAATTATTGGAATAGAAGCGGAACGTCTCGCAGATTATGGGCGAGACGTTCCGCTTTTTTTATTATTATGGTAATTATATCCTGTTGACTCTATGACTGGAAGCGGGTAAAATATAAATGAAAAAATGGGCGAATTTTCCATATTGAAGGGGAATCGCCCGGATTAGGATGTGAGTGGATTTGAAACATAGTATAAAAAGAATCATTTCGGCGTTACTGATGCTGACGATACTGCTTGGAATTGTCCCGGTTTTTCCAGTGACAGCTGCTTCGGATACCGCTGCGGTGGGACAGACGCTGGACCGCTTTGAGGCCAACAGCTATACCTATTCTCTCAGCGAAAATAGCCGCCTGTTTGTTTTGACTGACAGTGAACCCACCGGTCAACTGCTGCAAACAGCCCAGCTGATTCAGCGGCAGTTTGCGGCGGATGGCCGACCTTCTGCTAATACTATGCCCCTTGTATGGGGGCCAACCCAATGGATTGGCGAGGGAGACATTGTGATTTGTTTGGACAACGAATCCGGCATTGCCGCAGAGGGATACCGGTTGGAGGTCACCTCTGTTGCCCAAATCACAGCCAGTGATGCGGAGGGCCTTATTTATGGAGCCAATACGCTTCTTAAGCACCTGCGTTATGCCAATAGCGGCTCCATTCAGGGCTTTACCGCCGAGGATGCGCCGGATACAGCCCAGCGTGCGGTCAGCCTTGACTGCGGCAGAAAATATTACTCCAAGAACTGGATTTGTAATTTCATTCGGGAAATGTCCTGGATGGGGTATAATACGCTGGAGCTGCATTTTTCTGATGACTCTGGCTTCCGTCTGGATATTTGGGACGAGGCGTACTATACGGGTGACTTTCAGCCTGCCAATGACTTCTCGTGGATTTGCGGCAGTAACTATACCTCATGGACTCTGTCCGCATACAAGAACGATCCGGACAAGGGCAAATATCTGACCACTGCCGAGGTCGTGGAGATTCTTGAGACAGCGAAGGAATACCACATCGATGTGATTCCGGCTTTCGACAGTCCTTCCCATATGGATTATCTAACTTGGACCTACGAGCAAAATTACAAAAGTAATCCCGGTTATTCCTTCTATTCCACTTATGATCAAAAGACCTACTATGCCAAGGATGTTGGTGGCTGCATCAACTATACCAATTCCTCCGGCTGGTCCACAGCTTTGAAATGGCCCTATTATTCCACCATCGACATCACTGCAGCCCAGGATAAGGCCTTCATCTTTGAGTTGTATATTGATATCGCCAACTTCTTCAAGGAATATGCTGCCAGCACCGATTTCAGCATCGGTGCTGACGAAGTAAATCTGAACACCGCAAATATTTCCTCTAGCTACAGCTTTGCATGGGAATTTTCTGATTTTGTGGTTTATATCAATGAATTGAACGCACTGCTTAATGGCATGGGCTATACCATGCGGATGTACAACGATTTCATGGGCAGCACAGCTTACAATGCTTCTGCCTACGACTTCGACAGCAATATCGAGATTCTCTACTGGGATTCCCCCTTCAACCCCAATACAGGTGAGAACGGCGGTCATACGGAGCCTGTCAGCTACTATGTGGATAAGGGCATGACCCTGTACAATTGTATCCAGACCAACACCTACTATGCCCTGCGCATCACTGGTAGCGGTTCCGATGCCCGGAGTGTATACAATCGGCAGTGGACCTTCTACCATGCCAACGAGGAGGATATTTTTGAGGAATGGTACCCGGCGGATATCAGTGAGCATGGTGACTACAGCGAGGATGCGGCGGATATACCGGCTGAGAATCTGGGCGGTGCGTATTTCCTAATCTGGTGCGACTATGCCTGTGTCAGTACGGAGCAGGAGATTTGGAATGGCTGCTATGATGCAACCTCCCAAAATACCGGAGAATTTTACAGTCTGCGAGATCGGATGTGGTCCAATTCCGTCAAGATGTGGAACAGCGATTTGAACGATTCCATGTCTTTTGGGGCATTCAAAATTCTTCGGGATGCGTATGGCGATTTTCCCGGCTGCGGCAGTTCTACTGCGGCTTGCTCCGAAGCGACAGTTTTTCCGGATGCGACGGCACCTATTAGCGGTTATTTGGGCGAATGTACTAGCTATGCATCCTATGGTCAAGTCCAAATCATCAATGAAACCAACGTGATGAGCCTGCCCTGTGGCAATGATGTAGTATCCACTGTAGCGGTGCTGGAAAAGGTGGAGTCCGGCAGTACAGTGACCGTGACCGGTCTGTACGAAAATACCGCAGGAGAGCTTTGGTATATGATTCAGACCGAGAGCGGACAGATTGGCTATCTGAAAGCAACGGATACCAAATATCTGGCTGACTGTGTAGCGGACATCACACTCACAAATGCCACCGCTCCCTCTGCCCATGTAGTCGGAAAATCCTTCACAGTACAGGGCGAGATTGATGCCAAGTGGAACGTGTTGACCGAGGCCTCTGTGTCTATCCACAACGGTTTTGATACAGAAGGAACGGTTGTTGCTGGCGCATCCGATACCGTTACGGATAACCATTACACTCTGAATAACAGTGACATCGATTATAATACATCTTTTGGTGTGGTTCCTGCAGGGGCACATACCTATGTAATTCGTGCCACCTATCAGAGTAGCCACGCTGATGGCGATTCTGTTGTCACTGGCAGTGGTACAGTTATTCTGCTGGCGGAGTATTTTATGGTCATCAGTACCGCTGTGAATCAGAGCGGTTGCTCCCATAGCTATTCTGAAACGGTACTTCAGGAGGCGGATTGCCTCAATGATGGGGTATCGGTGTTTGCCTGCGGCGTTTGCGGTCATGTTTATGAGCAAATCATGTCCAATGGCGGTCACCAGTATGACAGCCAGAGCATTGGCGCTACCTGTATAGAATATGAGAAGGTCCGCTACACCTGTTCGCTTTGCGGGCACAGCTACGAATCCTATCCGGAGTATTTGATGTCTCAGTGGCAGGAGACCAAGCCGGAGGGCATTGCCGATGCACTGATTGAATCCAAGACAGTTTATCATTATGCGGATAAGGAAACTCTGATTTCCGATTCTCCCGTTGTGGAAGGATATACCCAGACAGGCAGTCAGTGGATTCAATCTGCTTCCGGGGCTGTCCAGTATGTCAAGAGCTGGCCCACCGGTTTCAGTTCCACCAGTGAGTTGTACGCCCAGTACAACAACGCAGCCCAGAAGGTCACGGCCTTTGAGAATGAAACAGACAAGCGTGTCATTGACAGCGATGCGGTCTGCGGATATCTCTACTACCACTGGTGCTATGCCAACTCTTATTATTCTTCCGCTGTAAAAACCGGAAGCTATACTACCTTCCATGCGTACTATAGCAACACCCCCCCAAGCAGCTATATTTGCGACTACTCCGACTACAGCTATAAGACCTCTGATGCCTGCTGTTCTGTCAATTCGGATTGGTTCTTTGTGGCCTATGTATATCAGCAGAGCTATACTGACTACAGCATGCAGTATACCCACGAACGTTGGTCGGATTGGTCTGATTGGTATGATGAACCCATTACCGCAACGGATGACAAAAAGGTGGAAACTGGGACGCTGTATCGTTATGTGGATGGTACCTATCAGCCTCACAGCTGGGATTCCAACGGTGTCTGCACCATCTGCAGCGTCCAATGCCAGCACCGTTATCAGAATAATATTTGTATCGAATGTAACCTTTCCAAGCCCCAATACGATTATTACCTGTTTGGGTGGATTAATGGGGCCAACTATGCCTGCGAGGAGGATGCCGCTAATTTGGGCGAGTATCGATTCGAGGATGGGAAGGTGGTGGTTTTCTTCACAAAGGACAGCTATGTCGGCGTAAAAACGTCGGATAATGCGTCCTATTATATGACGGATGGCTGGCAAGGCTTTGTGTCTTCTGTTACGCTTTACAATACTTCCTGCCTCGCATCCGCCGACAAGCTGTTCGTGCCCGGCGGCACAGAGGTGACCTTTACTCTGACCGACAACGGTGACGATACCTATCAGCTAAGTTATGTAGCTGTAGCGTGCGCACATGCCAACCATACGGTGGAGGGTATCTGTACGGTGTGCGGTGATGCAGTGGCGCATAGCTACAAAACCGATGGCTTCTGCGTTTGTGGTCTGGAGTGTGTCCACGATATGTCTGATGGTTACTGTGGTATCTGTGGCAAGGAATGTGACCACAGCTATCAGAACAATGTATGTACCATCTGTACACAGCCTAAGCCTGTGACTGATTACTACCTGTTCGGATATATCAACGGTAAAAACTACGCTTGTGAGGAGGACTACACCAATCTGGGCGAATACAAATTCGTCGATGGGAAGGTGGTAGTGAAATTTTCCTCCGACAGCTATGTGGCGGTAAAGAGCGCCGACAATGTCCACTGGTATATGACCGACGGCTGGCAGGGTCAAGCTACCTGCGCAACAATGTACAACACTAAGTATCTAAGTAATGCTGACAAACTGTTTGTGCCCGGTGGAAAGCAGGTCACCTTCACACTGGTGGACAATGGGGATGATACTTACATACTGAGCTATGAGGCCGTTTGCATCCACGAGAGCCACGAGCGTGATGGCTACTGTTCCGCTTGCGGAGAGGCAGTCCTTCATACCTATCAACACAATATCTGCACCATCTGTGGTTATGAAAAGCCGGTGCTTGATTACTATCTCTTTGGCTATATCAATGGGTGCGACTACGGCGATCAGGCAGACCACGAGAATCTTGGCGTTTACAAGTTTGAAAATGGTACACTGGTGGCTTATTTTACGGACGATAGCTATGTAGCTGTCAAATCTGCGGACAATCAGAACCGTTACATGACCGACGGCTATCAGGAAGGGAAGACTGCGGTCACCCTTGTCAACGCTCAGTCCATCCTTACGGAGGACAAGTTGTTCGTTCCAGGTGACATGAAAATCACTTTCACACTGGTGGACAATGGGGATGATACCTATCAATTCAGCTACGAGGCGGTGCCTTGTCCCCATGATACCCACACCGTTCAAGGCGTATGCACCATGTGTGCAGATTTGCTGGCACACAGCTATGTGGATGGCGTTTGTGTCTGTGGTGCAGTCTGCGCCCACAGCTACCATAAGGGAGCCTGTGACATCTGCGGCATGGCCTGCATCCACAGCTGGACGGATGGTTCTTGCGCAATTTGTGGCATGAGTTGCTCACACGACTGGGTAGATGGAATCTGCGACATTTGCGGAATCTCCTGTGGTCATAGCTGGATAGGGGAGGTGTGTTCCATCTGCGGCATTACCTGTCCTCATCAGTGGAGCGAGGGTTGTTGTGCCATTTGCGACACCATCTGTGCCCATAGCTACCGGGATAACATCTGCCTCAACTGCGGATTTGCCAAGCCTGCTACCGATTACTATCTGTTTGGTCGTATTGATGGAGCGGACTACGCATGGGGCGAAAATGCGAATCAGTTGGGCAACTACAAATTTGTTGACGGATTGCTGGTGGTGATGTTCCGGGAGGAGAGTAGCATCGGCATCAAGGCCGGTAATAATTCCGGCTGGTATATGACCGCCGGAAATCAGGCGGACAGCACCATGGTCACACTGTACAACACTGCTGTTATTGATAATGGTGCATTGCTGACGGTTCCCGGCGGTGTAGAGCTTACCTTTACATTGATTGACAATGGTAACGATACTCTGACGCTGTCCTATACCACTGCGCCCTGTGCCCATGAAACCCACGACGAGAATGGAATCTGTATCCGTTGTGAAGCAGATGTGGGGCATAGCTATGAGGACGGAGTCTGTACTGGATGTGGCATGAAGGATCCGTATTATGTGCCCTCGATGGTGATCCCCACATTGCAGATGGTGGTACCTACCCTTTCATTTGAGGCAGAGATTCGCTACAATGCGTATCTCACCGTTGATGATATGAGGGATGTTATAGAACTGGGCATGATTACCTTCAGCGAAAAGTTGACTGATGGCACGGTGGAGAATGCTGTGGATGTGATTCCCGGCTACTTCACCTCGGATACCTACTACGTGGTCAGCTCCAGCGGCATTCCGGCTAAGCAATTGGGAGACGCTCTGTACTTTAAGGCTTATGCCAAGCTGACGGATGGCAGCTATATTTATAGCGAGGTGGTGGGCTACCATGCGGTTGCCTATGCGCAGAGTATCCTTGAATCCGACGCAGATGACACCACTAAAGCGCTGATGGTTGCCATGCTCAACTATGGTGCCGCTGCGCAGGTTTTGTTTGATTATAAGACCGATACCTTGATGAACGCCAGTCTCACCGCCGACGAGCAAGCGCTGGTTCGTGAGTATGATTCCTCTATGGTGGCAGAAGTTGAGAAGATTGACAGTGCCAAAGTGGGCGATTTTGTCCATAACGGCGGTTATTCCGGAATCATTCCATCTGTTTCGTTTGAGGGCGCATTTGCAATCAACTATTATTTCATGACTGCCCATACACCGGATGTAGCCCCTGTATTCTATTATTGGGACGCAAAAACCTACAGTAACGCTGAAACGCTGACTGTGGAGAATGCTGCCGGTACAATCACCATGAAACCGAACGGCAACTATTGGATAGCCACCGTCTCTGGCATTGCCGCCAAGGAGATTGACCAGACTTGGTATACTGCCGGTGCATATTCAGTTGGTGAAACGGTTTACTACAGCCCGGTGGTTTCCTATAGTTTGGGTTCCTACTGCGTGGAACAGGCTGATTTGGGCAACGAATTTGGTGCGGCAACGGCTGTCTACGGCTACTACGCAAAAGCGTATTTTGCATAATTGATTGTCCCCCTCATCTGAGGGGGACATTATTAACAATTATCATATGCGGATGCAGTGAATAGACTCCATCAGGAGGGGCCAATGGGCGATGCTTGTTCCACGCTAAATGATTATTTTCAGTATGGGCTTTGGCCTGAAAGGACTGGGCTTTACTGCACTGGAGGGGGAAGGCGAAGCTGTATGTGATACCCCATCAGACTATCATATCGGAAAAACTGTCAAGCGAAACCCGCGTAGTGCAACCTGTGGGGGAGTGGGCTATATGGGAGATACCTATTGTACCGATTGTCAGGCTAATTTACAGCGACGGCACGGAAAAAATCGTCAGTGAGGGATTCGCAGTAGTACACTCTGATGTGTCTCAGGATGTATCTATTAACCTGCTGGGCGATGTGAATGGCGATGGTCGAGTTAATATGAAGGATTGGGGTGCCCTTTACGACCATATCAATGAGGTTAATCCTCTGTGGTGAATCAAAGCGTGCCTGAGTAAGTCTCCGGCACGCTTTTATGCCCTTGCAATTGTTTTATGATTATGCTAAAATCATGAGGTATCGAGTGTTTCAGAGGAGCAAATTACGATGAGAATTCTGTATCAGGATGCGGATATCCTTGTATGCATCAAGCCACCTCGGGTATTATCTACAGATGAAGTGGGAGGTTTGCCGGAGTTGATCCGGGATGCGCTGGGAAATCCAAAAGCGGATGTGCGTACGGTACATCGTCTTGACCGTGTGGTATCCGGCGTGATGGTTTTGGCTCGTTCACCGCAGGCCGCCTCCAATTTGTCGGCTCAAATACGAGAGGATTCTTTCGAAAAAGATTATTTAGCTGTGGTGCACGGTCATCCGGAAAGTAACGGTACCTTTGTTGATTTGCTCCAACGAGATAAACGAGAACGGAAAACATATGTGGTCAATACACCTGCTAAAGGTGTGCAGGAGGCTATTTTGGACTATGAACGGCTCGGAATCTCAGATGAGCTGTCCAAGGTAGCGGTGTACCTGCGAACGGGCCGGACCCACCAAATCAGAGTGCAGTTTTCCAGTAGGGGATTTCCTATCGTGGGCGACCGGAAATACAGCCTGAATCAGGATGATTGTGAAATCGCTTTGTGGTCGCATAGAATCGCATTTTCACATCCTGCTAGTGGAGAACGAATGTCATTTTCTGCTGAACCACCGGAGATTTATCCATGGCATCTGTTTTGAGGCTTCATCATCGAATGATTCCTAAAATGATTCGACGGACTTTTTAGGGGATGTAACCTATAATATCCATGGCGGCTTATCTCTTGGGCGCAGCTTCTGCGCTGCGCCATATTTTTCTTATCCCAGAGGGAGGCGACTAGAATGCCCTGTGACTTTACCCAAAACAAAGATTGTGAATTTTTCCCCTGCCACGGTGGAATAGAGGCAGATGCCTTTAGTTGCCTGTTCTGCTATTGTCCATTGTACGCACTTGGAGAGGACTGCGGTGGACACTTTACATATACGCCGCAGGGGATAAAAGATTGCTCTGGCTGCCTTGTGCCGCATCGACGTGAGAATTACGCAAGAATCTGCGATAAAATTAATCTGGTGATAGAGCTTACGAAAAAACACTCGTAAATGGCTTGATTTTTTCTGTCTGGACTGCTATAATACCGAAAGTAGTTGGAGATGTACCCAAGTGGCTGAAGGGTGCGGATTCGAAATCCGCTAGGCGTCGCAAGGCGTGCGGGGGTTCAAATCCCTCCATCTCCGCCATCGATGGGCAATGAAAAAGATAGTGCCCAAGAAACCCCCGATTTTATCGGGGGTTTCGCCGTTTCTACGGTCAGAAAAAAATTTGCGATTTTGCGAATGCGAAAATGGTACATTTTCCTTTGTAGCAGGTTGTGAACTCCCCGAAAATTGAATACAAGCCACCGAGCGCATGGATAAGAACAAATCCATGCGCTTTTTTTATTCCACAGAAAGGAGGAAAACGATGCGAAAGCAAACGAACTTGGCCGAGGTCAAACTAACCGCCCTTGAGCATCTTGTTCATGAATGTTCCTCCGATTAAAATACATAATTGTACATCATCATATTTACATTGTTTTACAATATATGGGAACGCACGATTTTTGCCTTTATTATTTGGCGATACTCACTGTTAATTATCTTAAAAAGTTGCATTATTGAAATAAACTTAAAAGTGGAGAAAACGTCTTCACACTGTAAGCATATGTTCTTCATGTATGGTCGAACAGCGTTTGGCAGACATCCAAAGCTTCCCGTCGTATTATCTGATTTGGGTGCAAGGTGGTTTTTGTTGACATTATGGATGAAAATGCATATAATAGAATTGAATTATTATGAGAAATGACGGCAGGTATGATTTATGGCTACAAAAAAACAGGAACAGTACGGAAATTCCAGTATCTCCATGCTCAAAGGAGAGGAACGGGTGCGCAAGCGTCCGGCGGTTATTTTTGGCTCTGATGATTTGGAAGGCTGCAAGCATGCAGTGTTCGAAATTCTCTCCAACGCCATCGACGAAGCCAGAGAAGGGCATGGCGATACCATCATTGTCACCCGATATGAAGACTTGAGCGTTGAGGTGGAGGACTTTGGGCGTGGCTGTCCGGTTGACTATAACGAAAAGGAAAAGCGCTACAACTGGGAACTTGTGTTCTGCGAGATGTACGCCGGCGGTAAATACGGCGAGAACGGTGAAAATTATGAATATTCTCTGGGCTTGAACGGTCTCGGCTCCTGTGCCACCCAGTATGCCTCAGAGTTCTTTGATGCCACGATTCGCCGGGATGGGTTCCGCTATGACCTGCATTTTGAAAAGGGAAGAAATAAGGGTGGCTTGAAAAAGGAACCCACCGACCGAAAAAAGACCGGCTCTGTGTTTCATTGGCGGCCGGACAGGCAGGTGTTCACCGACATCAATATACCCGTGGAATACTACCGGGATGTATTGCGGCGTCAGGCAGTGGTAAATAAGGGGATTACCTTTAAATTCCGTAATCAGGTGGGGAAAAAGTTCGAGGAAGAGGAGTTTTGCTACCAGCAGGGCATCCGGCAGTACATTGAGGAAATGGTAGGGGATGATGCCTTTACCATGCCTGTATTCTGGGAGACCGAGCGCCGTGGTCGGGATGCGGAAAATCGTCCTGAAATGAAGCTGAAAATCACAGCCTCTTTTTGCTTTTCCAAGAAGGTCAGCCACGTAGAATACTATCACAACTCCTCGTGGCTGGAGTACGGCGGTAGTCCGGATCGAGCCGTGCGGCTGGGCTTCACTGCTGCTTTCGACAAGTATTTGAAGGACAGTAACAAATATACCAAAAGTGAATCCAAAATCCTCTATCAAGACATTCAGGACAGTCTGGTGCTGGTGACCAATTGCTTCTCCACCATTGGCTGCTTTGAAAACCAAACAAAGAAATCTGTCAACTCCAAATTCACACAGGATGCGATGGTGGCCTTCTTCAAGGAGCAGTTGCAGGTCTGGTTCATTGAGAATAAGCAGGAGGCGGACCGGGCAGCAGATCAGATTTTGCTCAATAAACGGGCAAGAGAATCTGCTGAAAAGACCAAAGCCAATGTCAAAAAGAAACTTTCTGGTTCCATTGATATTGCCAATCGGGTCCAGAAATTTGTTGACTGCCGCAGTCGGGATACCGCTGTTCGGGAACTGTATATCGTGGAGGGCGATTCTGCGTTGGGATCGGTCAAGCTGAGCCGAGACGCAGAGTTTCAGGGCATCATGCCCGTCCGTGGCAAAATCCTCAACTGCCTGAAGGCGGACTACACCAAAATCTTCGCCAGCCCCATCATCACGGATTTAATGAAGGTTTTAGGCTGCGGTGTGGAAGTGCAGGGCAAGAAGGCGAAGGAACTCAGTTCCTTTGATATCGACAATCTTCGGTGGAGCAAAGTGGTCATCTGTACCGATGCGGATTACGATGGTTTCCAGATTCGGACGCTGATTTTGACCATGATTTATCGGCTGTGTCCTACCCTGATTCGGGATGGGTATGTGTATATCGCTGAGTCACCACTGTTTGAAATCACCTGTAAGGATAAGACTTGGTTTGCTTATAATGAGCCAGAGAAGGTCAAAATTCTCAAGGACCTGGAGGGCAAGAAAATCAAGATTCAGCGCTCCAAGGGTCTCGGCGAGAACGACCCGGAGATGATGTGGATGACCACCATGAATCCAGAGACCCGGCGGCTTATCAAGGTTATGCCGGAGGACGCGGAGCGTACTGCCCACTATTTTGATGTGCTGCTAGGGGACAGTCTGGCTGAACGTAAGAATTTTATCGCTGAAAATGGGGCGAAATATTTGGAATTAGCAGATATTTCTTAAAAAGGGGTGCAATATGGCACGAAAGAAACAGGAACCTGAAAAGAAGAAAACGGTCAATACCGACGGCATCATGGGTCTGGTTGGCTCCACCACTGAGCAGGCAATTTCAGAGACGCTGGAGCTGAACTATATGCCTTACGCCATGAGTGTCATCGTTTCCCGGGCAATTCCGGAAATCGACGGCTTCAAGCCATCCCATCGGAAGCTACTGTATACCATGTATAAAATGGGCCTACTCACCGGCGGTCGGACCAAATCCGCCAACATCGTGGGCCAGACCATGCGGCTCAATCCCCATGGCGATGCTGCGATTTACGAGACAATGGTGCGTTTGGCAAAGGGTAACGAAACACTGCTGCATCCCTTTGTGGACTCCAAAGGCAACTTCGGTAAGGTTTATTCCCGGGATATGGCCTATGCTGCTGCCCGATATACCGAAGCCAAGCTGGATGCCTTTTGCAACGAGTTATTCCGGGACATCGATTCCGACACTGTGGATATGGTGGACAATTATGATGCGACCATGAAGGAACCGGCGTTGCTGCCGACAACGTTTCCCAATGTGCTGGTCAGCGCCAATCAGGGCATCGCCGTTGGTATGGCCTCCAATATTTGCTCTTTTAATTTGAGGGAAGTTTGCGAGACTGCCATCGCTCTTATTAAAAATCCGAACCACGATGTGCTGGAAACGTTGCCCGGCCCGGACTTCTCCACCGGTGCCGAGCTGCTGTTTGACGAGACAACCACCCGGGAAATTTACTCTACCGGTCGTGGCAGCTTCAAACTCCGGGCCAAATGGCGCTATGTCAAGGACGGAAACCGCATCGAAATCTATGAGATCCCCTATTCCACTGCCACGGAAATCATCATGGACAAGGTGGCGGATTTGATTAAGGCCGGTAAAATCAAAGAGATTGCGGATATGCGTGACGAGACGGATCTTGGCGGTTTGAAGTTGACCATCGATTTGAAGCGAGGCGTAGATTCGGACAAGCTGATGCAAAAGCTGTTCCGGCTGACGCCACTACAGGACAGCTTCCCCTGCAATTTCAATATTTTGATAGCCGGTATGCCCCGGGTGATGGGTGTCAGCGAGATTCTTGAGGAGTGGACCGCATGGCGGACTGACTGCGTCAAACGGCGTCTGTTCCACCAAATCGGAAAAAAAGAGGACCGCCTGCACCTGTTGAAGGGACTGGAGCGAATCCTGTTGGACATCGATAAAGCCATCCGAATCATAAGGGAGACGGAGCTGGAAAGCGAGGTCGTGCCCAATTTGATGATTGGCTTTGGTATCGACGAAATTCAGGCCAATTTTGTAGCGGAAATCAAGCTGCGCAATATCAACAAGGAATACATCCTCAAGCAAACAAAGGCCATCGATGAGTTGGAACGTGAGATAGCGGAGATGAAGGGAATCCTGAACTCTGCAAAGAAGCTCCAGAATGTGATTATCAAGGAGTTACAACAGGTGGCAGACAAGTACGGTCAGCCCCGAAAGACAGAAATTATCTACGAAACCGCGCAAATCGAGCCGGACGAGGAAGAAGAAACCATCCCAGACTATCCGGTGACCCTGTTCGTATCTAAAGAGGGCTACATCAAGAAGATTACAGCCCAGTCCCTGCGAATGTCCGGCGAGCAAAAGCTTAAGGAGGGAGATAGCCTGTCTTTCTCCAAAGAGACCACAAATCGGGCGGAAATTCTAGTATTTACCGATAAATACCAGTGCTACAAGTCCAGATTGTCAGATTTTGACGACGGCAAGGCCTCGCAGTTGGGTGATTATTTGCCTCAGAAGTTGGGCTTTGATGCGGATGAAAAAGTAGTGCAGTTGATACTGCCTGGTAATTACAAGGGCTTTGTGCTGTTCTTCTTCGAAAATGGTAAGGCAGCGAAAGTGCCGCTGTCCGCCTACGAAACCAAAACCAACCGACGCAAGCTCACCGGAGCTTACTCGGACAAAAGTCCGCTTGTGGCTGTGGCTTCCTTTGAGACGGATACGCAAATGGCCCTCTACGCTACAGATGGTCGCTGCCTGATTTTCTCTACAGCGCAGCTGCTACCTAAAACCACGAGAAACACGCAGGGTGTCAGCGTAATGGCATTGAAGAAAAAGGCCATACTATCTCATGCGGTGGAAGTGGAAAACAGCGGCATCGTCAATCAGAGTCGTTATCGCACCAAAACCATCCCCGCAGCCGGCGCCCTCCTCAAGAGTGAGGACAGCCCGGAAAAGCAAATCACATTTGATGTTTGATGGGAGGATCCTATGAAACGTATCAGGCCGCGATTTGGATGGATTGTATTGGCAGTGCTAGGCTGTGCGATTTTTGCGCTGGGATTTGATTTATTCCTGATTCCTAATGAGATGAACACCGGCGGCGTATCCGGTCTGGCCATGGTAGTTCGCAAACTGTTGGGTTTCGGTGCGGTAGGTGTGATTCAGATTCTGATTAACATTCCTCTGTTCCTGCTGGGCGGAATGAAGATTGGAAAGAAATTTTTCTGGGGTTCTTTGCTGGGAATGAGCTGTAGCTCGGTGTTTATCGATGTGTTTACAATTTTGCCCGTACCGGTAACAGAGCCTCTATTAGGCGCTCTGTACGGAGGTGTACTGTGTGGCTTCGGTGCCGGACTGGTGTTTTCCAGCGGTGCTTCCACTGGAGGCTCGGATATTTTGGTTCGTCTGCTAAAGCTGCGCTTTCGTGAGGTGCCAGTAGGTCGGATTTGTCTGTGTATTGATGCCTGCGTGGCGGTGCTAACAGGCATTGTATTCCGTGATGCCACTAAGGCGCTGTACACTGGCATTACGGTATTCGTCACCTCCCGGGTGGTAGATGCAGTGATATACCGCTTCGACTATTCCAAGGTGGTATTAATTATCACCGGAGAATATGAGCGCATTGCCCGGACTGTAGGGGAGAAGCTTTGTCGAGGAACAACGTTCCTTTACGGTGAGGGTGCCTATTCTGGAAAAGAAACGAAGGTGGTCCTGACTGCCGTAAAGCGGCAGCAGATGGCGGAGCTGAAAGAGCTGGTCACCGACATCGACCCGAAGGCATTCATCATCGTGCAGGAGGCTCATCAGGTCCTCGGAGACGGATTTGCCAGATATTCCAAAGATTCCCTTTGAGAAAGGAGGGGTTGACTGTGAAAGAAAGATTATTTGCCGGACTGCTGGTGTGCATGCTGGCCCTATCTGGCTGCAGCAAGATTTATGATGGCAGCTACTCTACGGTCAGGCCCCATGTGCGTCCTCAGGTACCGACGGTGGAACAGCCTCTTTCGGCAAGCAGCCGCCAGCAACTTCAGCAGGTGCTGGAGCAGTTGATTGCCACCGGTAAGGAGGAGGCAGTGGTATCTGTTGCGGACTATGAGCAACAGACCCTGAAAGCTGATATGCAGCGAATCTGCGACAGCCTGAAAAAGACCCATCCTGTCTCAGCCTATGCGCTGGATACCGTGTCCTACGAACTGGGACGCAACGATGGTCAGCCGGTGCTTTCTCTTGCGATTCGCTATACCAGAAATAAAACAGATATCCTGAGCATTCGCTCCGCTGCGGATATGGAAAAAGCTGCGGATCAGATTCGTAACGCCATGGCTCGCTGCGATGTCAGTCTGGTGCTGAACATCGCCAACTATGAGGATTGGGATCTTCTGCCCATTGTGGAACGCTACGCTTTGGAGAATCCCCAGCTTGTTATGGAGATTCCGCAGCTGTCCTGGAAGACCTACCCCAGTTCTGGCCAGACCCGTGTGCTGGAGGTTTTCTTCACTTACCAGACAGGCCGGGATTCCCTGAAAGCAATGCAGGAAAAGGTAGGGCCGGTGTTTGAGTCGGCAAAGCTCTACGTCAGTGGCGACGCCAGTGAGAAAGAAAAGTTTTCTCAGCTATACTCCTTCCTGATGGAGCGCTATGACTATCAGTACGACACCTCTATCACGCCGACCTACAGCCTTTTGCGTCATGGGGTAGGGGATAGCCGCGCCTTTGCGATGGTCTACGCGGCAATGTGCCGTCAGGCGGAGCTGGAATGCATTGTGGTTTCTGGTACAAAGGATGGCGAAAGCCGATATTGGAACATCATTTCCCGTGATGGAGCGTGCTATCATGTGGATTTGCTGTCGGGGCGTTACCGGGAGAAAAAGGATGAGCAGATGACAGGCTATGTGTGGGATTATTCTGCTTATCCAATCTGTTCTGATGCGCCGATTCCGAGAGAACCAACCGTGGTGGAATAAAATTAAAAAAATAATAAAAAAGGGCTTGACATTTTGGGAATGTGTGATATAATTCATTTCGTTCCGCGGGTGTAGCTCATCCGGTAGAGCGCCACCTTGCCAAGGTGGAGGTAGCGAGTTCGAGCCTCGCCCCCCCCTCCAAAAAAAGCCAGCTTCCGACAGGAAACTGTCTTTTTTATTTTCTGAGAATCTATTCGCCAAGCCACGCAAAAGCGTCATTGTTATGCACCCATTTATTAGTCCTTCAAAGAGGATACCATGATGGTAGGTACCTGCGTAATGGCGTATTTCAAGTTAAAGCTGTCGAATG
>JAZQIN010000001.1:0-1521 GCA_045541155.1 Faecousia sp. | reverse complement strand
TATGTCATTGCGAGGCCCGAAGGGCCGTGGCAATCCGTACTCCTCGCAATCCGTAGAGAAAACGGATTCCCACGGTCGCTACGCTCCCTCGGAATGACATGGTATTTTGTTTTTGCGGTAGTCGCATAAACAATAATTTATGTGCATCACAGAAAAAACTTGACAAATCTGCTTTTGATTGCTATACTTTATCATGTCTGCGAATGCGGACATATCCTTGCTCCCGGCGAGACCGGGGGCCTAAAAGTCCAAAAGGAGGTGCAAACAACATGGCTAAGATCACCGGTAAGTACGAGGTGCTCTACATCATCGACCCCGCTGTGGGCGAGGAGGGCATCGCTGCACTTGTGGAAAAGTTCAAGGCAATGGTGGAGGCGGAGGGTACTCTGCTGAACATCGATGAGTGGGGCAAGCGTCGCCTGGCCTATCTGGTCAACGACAAGCCCGAGGGCTACTATGTCCTGATGAACATCGAGACCAAGCCCGAGTTCCCTGCTGAGATGGAGCGCGTTATGAAGATCACCGAAGGTATCATGCGCTGCCTGACCACCGCTGTGGAGGAGTAAAAAATGCTCAACCACATCACCATCATGGGTCGCCTGACCCGTGACCCCGAGCTTCGCCGTACCGGCACCGGCATTGCGGTCGCCAGCTTCACTGTGGCTGTGGATCGTGATTTCGGCAAGAACGAGAACGGCGAAAAAGAGACCGATTTCATCGACTGTGTCGCTTGGCGCAATACTGCGGAGTACGTCTCCAAGTATGCCACCAAGGGCCGCATGGTGGCGGTTTCCGGCCGGCTGCAGATTCGTGGCTGGACCGACAAGGATGGCAACAAGCGTCGCACGGCTGAGGTAGTGGCTGATAACATCTACTTCGGCGACAGCAGACGGGATAACGAAGGCGGTGCCTACAACGGCGGCGGCTTCGGCGGTAACGCCTATGGCGGTGGCTTCGGTGGCAACACCTACTCCGCTCCGGCTGCTCCTGCTGCGCCCAACTATGGCGCTTATGCTGCGCCGTCCACTCCTGCGTCCGATTTTGCGATGCTGGACGATGACGACGCTCAGCTGCCGTTTTAATTGAACTTTTCGACATTCTTACAAGGAGGAATAGACCATGGCTAACGAACAGCGTGTTCGCCCCCGCAAGCGCAAGAAGGTTTGTGCGTTCTGCGTGGATAAGGTGACCAGCATCGATTACAAGGACACTGCGAAGCTCCGCCGTTACCTGTCCGAGCGCGGCAAGATTCTGCCTCGCCGTACCACCGGTACCTGCGCCGCTCACCAGCGTGACCTGACCACCGCTATCAAGCGTGCTCGTCAGATTGCCCTGCTGCCCTACGTCGCTGACTGATATGCATTACGCTCCGGAACATCCGTGAAGTGACCCCAAAAAGTTAGACAAATATTTCTAACTAAAATTATTTAAGCTGCCGAAAGGGCTTGCTGTCTGTGTAATGCAGGTGGCAAGCCCTTTAGTCTTGCCTTGATGCGTCTGTTGTTATAGTAATCGATGTAT